>JAIFNN010000254.1 GCA_020047715.1 Bacteroidota bacterium
TTTGTTTGATTAGGAATTATGACTGATTATTGTATAAAAACGTGGATTTGTGACAATGGAAAAAGCTTAATTATTTATATTCTTACTCGTGCGTAAAGAAACCAAATGCTTAACGAATGGCATTCTGAAGACCTGCCGGAGTGTGGCAGAGTTTTATATAAATAAGAGATGAACAATCGTAAATTTCTCTTGTTGAATAATTGCTTTTTTCAAGAAACTTTATCTAGCAAGTACTTGTACCCTAATTTTTATTTTTGCTTTGAAACACTCATCCACATAAACCTATATGAAACTATTTCTTTTTTTAAGCCTCTTTTTTTCTGTGACAACCTCGCTTTTTGCACAGGATAAACCTGCCTATAAACTTTTTACCTCAAACGGAAAAGAGGTGAAATGGTCCAAAATGGTCAATGATCTTCAGGTCTCGGAAATGGTTTTTTTTGGGGAGCTGCATAACAATGCCATTGCCCATTGGCTTCAATATGAGCTTTTTGTTGAGCTTTACAATGCACATGACAGCTCACTCGCAGTCGGTGCAGAGATGTTTGAATCGGACAATCAGCTTGTCTTGAATGAATATTTGCTTGGGAACATTGATGAGAAACAACTGCAACAGGAGGCGCGGCTTTGGAAAAATTTCAATACCGATTACAAACCCTTGGTCGATTTTGCCAAAGAGAACAAAATTCCGTTTGTTGCCACAAATGTTCCCCGAAGGTATGCAAGTGCTGAGGTAACTTTGCTGCTCTGGACACGTTGACAGCTGACGACCTGAGGTGGATCGCCCCTCTGCCCATCGAATTCGACATTAATCTCCCTGGTTATCAGGAAATGCTGAAGATGGGAGAGGCTCACCCGGAGATGAAAATTGACGAGAAATATCCAAAGGCCCAGGCAATTAAAGATGCTACGATGGCCCATTTTATTTTGAAAAATAAAATCAAAAACGGCCTGTTTTACCACATCAATGGGTCTTTTCACTCCGACAATTTTGAAGGCATTGTCTGGTATATTCTTCGGGCCGATCCCGGATTGAAAATCAAAACCATCACCACCGTTGAACAGGATGATATTACAAAGCCGGAAAAGGAATACCTGGGAAGGGCATCCTATCTGCTTGTGGTCCCGACCTCAATGACAAAGACCTATTAAGCTTTTCCTTAGCTAATAAAACCCCTGGCTTTTTCCAGTGCTTTCTGAAGACCGGCAGGGTTCTTCCCACCTGCAGTAGCGAAGAAGGGTTGTCCGCCGCCTCCGCCCTGAATTTCTTTGGATATTTCACGGATTACAACCGAGGCGTTTAATCCTTTTGTTTCAATCAGTTTATTGGAAATTATAACGGCAAGGTTTGCCTTGTCTTCTATTTCTGAACCTAACACGAGAAACAGATTATCCATTTCTCCTTTTACCTGGAAAGCCAAATCGCGCAGAAGATTTGCTTTATCCACCTTAACCATGATAGCCAGGAACCGGATGTCGCCAATTTCCTCAATTTTTCCAATTAGCTCGTTTTTCAGCGAAGATAATTTTTCGAGGGAGATACTTTCAAGTTGTTTGGAAAGGTTCTGGTTTTCAGCAACCAGTTTTTCGATGGCCGGGATGATTTCTCCTGTTGTCCCTGTGATTTCCGATATTTTCCTGAGCTGGTCGATCTGGTCGAACAAGTACTCCTGTGCCTTGATTCCGGTAATTGCTTCAATTCGTCGTATACCGGCTGCAATGGCGCTCTCTTTGGAAATCTTGAAAAATCCGATTTCGCCTGTAGACTTAACATGGGTGCCGCCGCAAAGCTCCACCGATTCGTCGAACCGGATTACTCGAACGCTATCGCCGTATTTTTCGCCAAAGAGTGCCATCGCGCCCATTTTCAAAGCATCTTTGACGGGCACATTTCGGCTTTCGTCGAGGTTTATGTTTTCGCGAATCATTTGATTCACGATCACTTCGATTTTGCGAATTTCTTCGTCGGTAAGCTTTTGAAAATGGCTGAAGTCGAAGCGCAAATAGTCGGGATTTACCAGCGATCCCTTTTGCTCCACATGGGTTCCCAAAACTTTCCGCAGTGCAAGGTGCAGCAAATGTGTTGCACTGTGGTTGGCCGCGGTGCTGACCCTGACTCCCCCGTGAACAGTTGCTGTAAATGTAGCTCCGGGATCGGAAGGCAACTGGTTGATGAGATGCACAACAAGATTGTTTTCTTTAATGGTATCGAGAATGACAATCTTCTCCTTCCCGTTGGTAATAAAACCTGTATCCCCCACTTGTCCTCCGCTTTCGGCATAGAAGGGAGTTTTGTCGAACACCAACTGGTACAATTCCTTCCCTTTTACTTTGATTTGGCGGTATCGCATGATTTTTATCTCAGCTTCCATCTGGTCATATCCCACAAATACATTGTCCTGCCCGGTTGCCAGAACGGTCCAGTCGCCGGTTTCTTTCACGGCATCGTTTCTTGATCTCGATTTTTGTTCTTCCATCTCCTTTTCAAAACCGTCGATATCCGCAAGAAGGTTCTTCTCCCGAAGTATAAGCTGGGTAAGGTCGAGCGGGAAACCATAGGTGTCGTAAAGCGTGAAAACATCCTTTCCGCTGATGGTTTCCTGCTTGTTGGCTTTGGCTTTGTCGGCCAGCTGGTCGAGAAGGCGGATTCCATTCTCCAGGGTTCTCAGGAAAGAAATCTCCTCCTCCTGGATGACTTTTTCTATAAGTGACAGCTGCGATTTCAGCTCAGGATAACTGTTCCCCATTGACTCAGCAAGTACCGGAACCAGTTTATAAAGGAATGGCTCGGACTGGTTTAAGAAGGTGTAGGCATGACGAACGGCTCTGCGCAGAATGCGGCGAATCACGTATCCTGCGCGGGCGTTCGACGGGAGCTGCCCGTCGGCTATTGAAAAGGAAATAGCCCTCAAATGATCGGCAAGTACCCTCATGGCAATGTCGCTTTCTTCGGATTTGCCATAGGGAATAGATGCCAAATCAGCGATACTTGAGATCACTGGTTGGAAAATATCAGTGTCGTAGTTCGATTTTTTTCCTTGGACCACCATGCACAAACGTTCGAAACCCATTCCGGTATCCACATGTTTTTGGGGAAGACTCTCAAGCGATCCATTAGCCTTGCGGTTATACTGTATAAATACTAGGTTCCAGATTTCAATGAGAAGAGGATTCCCTTTATTTACAAGTTCTGCTCCTGAAATTTTCTTTCTTTCCTCATCATCGCGAATATCGCAGTGAATCTCCGAACAGGGTCCGCAGGGACCGGTGTCGCCCATTTCCCAGAAATTGTCTTTTTTGGAGCCGAGAATAATGCGATCGGAGGGGACCAGTTTGCTCCAGTATTCTTTGGCCTCCTCATCCATGCTGATTTTCTCTGCTTCGCTTCCCTCAAAGACCGTTATATATAGTCTGTCGGCTGGTATACATGCAGTTTTGGTAAGAAACTCCCAAGCCCATTCAATTGCTTCCTTCTTGAAATAATCGCCGAACGACCAGTTGCCAAGCATTTCAAACATAGTGTGGTGGTAGGTGTCGTGTCCAACCTCTTCAAGGTCGTTGTGCTTACCTGAAACCCTAAGGCATTTTTGGGAATTCGCCAACCGGAGGCTTTTGGGTGTTGAGTTTCCGAGGAAGACATCCTTGAACTGATTCATGCCCGCATTTGTAAACATAAGACTGGGATCGTCCTTAATTACCATTGGTGCAGAGGGGACAATCTCGTGCTTTTTCTCAGTGAAGAATTTCAGGAATTGGGCTCTTAAATCGTTCGATGTCATGTTAAATTTGATGTTTGTGTAAAAAAATCGTATGTTCGTGTAACCTTTTTGAATTTTATGAGGTATTCTAGAGCGTTAGAATTTCACAAAGGTTGTAAAATTAATTTTTTTAAATTACATTTACGCCTCACTTTAGTGAAAATTGTATTAATCATTGATTATCAGGTATGTTAAACGAAAAATACTTTTTTAATCCCGATACATTACGATTTGAGAGGAATAGTCCGCCATTACGTAAGAGAATTGCGGATTTGTCTTTATACCTAACAGTGATGGTGGTATTAGCAGCAATTTTACGAATCGTCTTCGATCAATATTTAGAATCTCCAAAGTTTGAGCACTTTACCGAGAGAAACGAAAGTCTCAGGAAAGAGTACAAACAACTTAATGATAAAATTGCCAAAGCAGAGGTTCTTTTGCAGGAAGTTCAAAAACGCGACGATAAGCTTTACCGCTCCGTTTTCAATCTTGACCCGGTACCTAGTTCGGTTAGAGAAGCTGGTTATGGTGGAGCTGCAATTCCTTATGATGGCTTTGCAAGCAATGGTACCGATGACATGGTAAACAAAACTGCCATTAACCTTGAAAAACTGTCTGCAAAAGCACGTGTTCAGTCTGGATTTCTGAATGATTTGTATATAAAAGCACAGTCTCAGCAAAAGCTTATTGCTTCAAAGCCCTCGATACAGCCCATCTCCCCCGGGGATACTTTTCGGATTACATCTTCATATGGTTTCCGTTGGGATCCATTTACTAATCAACGCAGAATGCATCAAGGAATTGACCTTGCCGGGCCCATAGGAGTAAAAATACATGCTGCCGGTGATGGAATCGTTATCTCGGCAATCGATGCCAAAAGTGGATACGGCAAAGAGGTTATTGTAGATCACGGCTTTGGATACATTACCCGCTATGCACATCTGGACAGAATTGATGTAGAGTGCGGTCAGACCCTTAAAAGAGGGCAGTGTGTTGGCTTGCTGGGAAGTACCGGAAGATCCACCGGACCACATCTCCACTATGAAGTGATTTATGAAAATAAGACTGTAAACCCGATGCACTTTTATTTCGAAAACATCAATGCTGAGGAATATCAGGCTATTGCTTCTCAGACTTTAAATTAGCCGGCACAGGTTACCTGTTTTACTTTTTTTCTTACCTTGCCGCCATAAAAAATTTGGTTATGCGAAGATCGCAGTTTAAGTACGATCATGAAAATCTTAAGTATTTAAAGTTAAA
>JAIFNN010000001.1 GCA_020047715.1 Bacteroidota bacterium
ATTGAGGTAGAGATTTTGGGAGGAAAAGAAATAACACAGAATGTCAATCTTGCTAGCGACGCTCTCAATATAGAGGAAGTTGTTGTATCAGCACAGTTGCGCGGACAAAGGAGTGCCATTAATCAACAGCTCAATTCCGATGCTTTGGTAAGTGTTGTTTCATCGGATAAAATAAAAGAGCTGCCCGATGTAAACGCTGCTGAAGCAATCGGAAGACTCCCGGGCGTTTCTTTGAACCGCGTGGGCGGGGAAGCTTCAAAAGTTGTTTTACGGGGACTCAGTCCTTCCCTTACTTCAGTTACTATTAATGGTGTGAAAATGCCCTCTACCAGTGCCACTGACCGATCGGTTGACCTCAGTATTATTTCACCCGAACTGCTTTCGAATATTCAGGTCTTTAAAAGTCCAACTGCAGATATGGATGGCGACGCTATTGGAGGTATTATTAACCTTGGTGTGAGCAAAGCTCCACAAGCTCCAAGAGCTGTGGTTAGAATGTATGGCGGATACAATGGATTGGATAAGGACCTGAGTAATTACAGGGGTTCTACTGAACTTAGCAAACGCTTTTTCAATAAAAAGCTTGGTGTTATTGTTCGCGGGAATTATGAAAACACCAATCGCAGTTCCGAAAATATTTCTGTAGGCTGGGATGATGACGATTCGACACAGTTTTTAGCCGATAATCTCAATCTGGTTGATATTACCAGAATTAATAAGAGGATTGGTGGGGATTTGCAGTTGGATTATGATTACAAGACCGGGAGCATTGTAGCTCAATCCTTTTACAGTCAAAAACATACAGATACAAAAACAGTTAACAACAGCATTGAGAATGCTGGTAGCGTTACTATGGAGCCAAATCATTCCAAAAACCTGACGTCAACCTGGCAGACGATGCTTTCAGGTAAGCAGATACTTCCTTTTATGGAGATAAATTGGCTGGCGTCACAAAGTAAAACAACTGGAGATAATTATTATGATGTGAGGCTTCAGCTCATTCAAGCCTCGGGTGTGGAGCAAACAGCAGCTCCCTTAACACCTCAGGAACTGGCAGATAAAAGAAACTTTAATTATGAATCGGCATGGATTCACCGGTACTATTTTGAGCCGGCATTGATGACGCAAACAAACCAGACTCTGGGTATTGACTTTAAGTCGGATTACAATGTCGGTTCATGGTTGAGCGGATTCCTTAAATTTGGAGGGAAATACCGGGTTGATGTTCGCGATCGGGACATTGATTACCAGATACAAAACTGGTATTATCTTCAGCCTCAGGCCCGGGATGCTGCTGCTGCTCTTTGGCCCTATGAAATGGACAGAGGTGGGCTGTCGGGGGATATGATTATGTTAAGCAATTTCTACGATCAGGAAACAGGTATGGATATTCATGATAAGGAATACCTTGTTTACCCGAATATCGACATGAACCTCCTTGACAAGTGGCATGAAACTCAGAAAAGCACAATAGTTAATCAGAATGACCAGGAATACCTAAAGTACAGTGTAAATGAAAAGGTTTCTGCAGCCTATATAATGACCAAGATATCCCTGGGCAAGTGGCTTACTATGATCCCTGGTGTTCGATATGAATATTCCGATAACTCATATACCGGGGTTGTCTCTTCCCTGGACTTTAATGGCTCATTTGGAAGCAAATGGGATACAACCAGTTATCAGAAATACGGCGAGGTTTTACCCAGTTTGCACGTGAAAATCAAACCCTTGCAGTGGTTCGATGTGCGGCTCTCCGCTGTTAGAACCATTGCCCGGCCTAATTATAACATGGTTACTCCCCGTGCACGACTGGATGTCACCAACCAACGAATTTATCGTGGGAACCCGAACCTATTGCATGCCATTGCCTGGAATTACGACGCTTCGGTTTCATTCTTCTCAAATAAATTTGGTTTGTTGACGTTGGGCGCATTTCAGAAGGATTTCGATAATTATTTCACGAAAGCCGAGCGCACCATGTCGCAGGAGGAGGCTTTGTTGCTCGGTTATCCTGCCGGAGTTTATGAAGTTAAGGAAGACTATGCCAATTTTGATAATTCGAAAGTGTATGGGTTTGAAATAGATCTTCAGGCAAATTTCAGTTATCTGCCAAAACCACTGAATGGCCTTGTCTTTAACTTCAATGTTACTCGCCTCTGGTCGCAGACCTATGCTCCGCTTTATCATAAGATTACAAAGTACAATGCAGCCTTACGTCGTAATGTTGTTGACTTTGACAAGTCGTATTGGGAAGACATGGAAACCCGCCTGCCTGATCAGGTCGAGTGGATAAGCAATACCTCTGTCGGGTATGATTATAAGATTTTCTCTGCCCGTTTCTCAATGATCTATCAGTCACGTTATCTCAATGCTTTCAGTTCTGTTGCAGAATTGGCTACAGTAAAATTCACCCAAAAATACACAGACAGTTTCCTGAGATTTGATGTTAGTTTTTCCGCGAAAATTACCAAGCAAATCTCAATTCTTGCTAACCTGGCCAATATCAATTCCGAGAGCGAGAAAAGCTATGTTTATCTGCCAAAATACCTTTCCAATGAAAACTGGTATGGTTCTACAATCGACCTTGGTGTTCAATATAAATTTTAAAATATTACTACTTAATTATTAACTAAATCTTTAATCCTATGAAAAACCTTTACAAATTTATCACGAGCTTTTACCTTCTGGCATTCTTGGCTCTATCAATGAATGCGCAAGAAACCCGGATTATCAGGGTTGAAGGCTGGGATCCCGCGAGCGGAACAAATGTTGATGATTACAACAACGTCCTTTTTGATGCAGTAATGGCCGACACAACCGAAAGGAAGACTAATCCCAATGTTATCTTCGAATTGGTAAGAGGACATTCGTATCCCCAGGGTAAGATTCTGAAAACCTATGATTTCCACTTGCATATAAGGGCAGAGGAAGGCGATGGCTTTTTGCCCATGTTGGTTCCCGGTAAGAATACCGCAGGTGCTTATGGTTCCGATTATATATATGCCTATAACGATCTCACGCTAGAAAATCTTTATATAAATTGCTTTACTCCCGACGGTAAAGTGCTTAATCGCTCAATCGAATTGAACGGTCTAAAAATGAGAGCAGTTATTGATGGCTGCTTCATTGATGGCGACCGAGGCGGAGCCATTGCCGTTCTTGGCGACTCTACCAAATTGTATATCACCAACGTGCGTGCCGGTAATCTTGGACACCGAATCACAGTGGGTGGAAATGGCAGGATTATGGATCTCCGGCCAACTGCGCTTTATGTAGATACTCTCGTTATGCAAAACTGCACAAACTACAACTCCAGCGATCGTATCATCAGAAATATGGGTACTCTGGTAAATTATCTGCTTTACGACCATAATACTGCTATTAATAATGTTGGCTTCCATGGCGCTTTGCAGCTTGGTAAAGTTCGTACCGCCATTGTCACGAATAATGTCTTTGCCAATTCAATCAGTATTGGCCATGTTGACAGCAGAACTGCAGAACAGACACAGCCAGAGAAGCATTTCTCGGTTATTTCGATGGACACCACCTCAGCGATTCCGAACCCGGTTGTTGTTATAAGGAATAACAATATATATACCGACGCAGCATTGACTGACGTTTGGGCGAAATACGATTCCGTAAGTGCACCTTGGGAAATAACCCCTACTCTGGAAACCGCTATCGGCGCTGGTAATGTGGCAAAGGCGTGGTTTGCTGAGCCTCTGAACTTCGTTACGTTCTGTGGTCCAATATCAGAATATGTTGATGCATATTTTACCAATCCTGCTGCAACCAGTTTTCCTGAGAATTGGTGCGTTGGTGGACAGGGTGGTTATTTCGCGGATGAACTCGATGCATCCTATGGCACAACTGCAGTATCATATACGGCTGCCGATATGATGTACCCTGTAGGCGATTTGAATTATTACCCTGAATTGAAGTCCCAATGGCTTGAGGGTATCGATCTTACTCCAAAAGCAACAAATGCATTCCTTTCCGACCTGAAAGTTGACGGCGCTTCTATAACAGGGTTTGTCCAAAGCACCACCTCTTATAATGTTGAGCTGGCAAACGGCACCACTCAGGTTCCCGCAGTTTCTTATACCCTGGCCGATGATAAGGCTTCGGCTAATATCGCAAATGCTGCGGCTCTTCCCGGCTCAACCAAAGTGACGGTTACTGCCGAGGATGGCACAACGGTTCTGGAATATATGATCAATTTCACAGTTGCTGTTGGCATTCGCGACAATAGTGTGAAACTCTCAGGAAATTATCCTAACCCATTTACGGTTAGCACTGAAATCACTTATTCTATTGGTAAACCCGCGCGCGTTGAATTAACTGTTTTCGATCTTACCGGCAGAAAACTCAATGTGCTTGTAAACCAGCATCAGCCAGCCGGTTACTACAGTGTTACATGGAATGGGGATAATGCTTCAGGAAAAAGCCTTCCCAAAGGAATGTATTTTTACAGGCTGTCAACGGCTGAAGGCGATGTAACCCGATCAATGCTAAAACAATAATTTTTCTTAGTTAGTGCTTTTGGATTGTTCATGAGAATCATTGCAGGGTAAACTGGCATATTGCCAGTTTACCTGCAATGACTCTTTTGAATTCCGATCCCATGTTACGGCATGGGGAAAATCAAATTATTTACAGCCACGCAAGTAAACTCTCATTTTTCAAGTCAATTCTTCATGCACATGCTCCAAAGGGTAATACTACTTCTGCTATTTATTTTTCTGCCTCAGACCTTCGGGTTTACACAGGAAAACACACGGTACCGATTAAACAGCAACTGGGAGTTCTGCCAGTCTGGATTAGGCGGCCCATGGGAAGTATGGCGCGATAAACAGCACCAGGTGCTGCCCTGGCAGAAAATTTCTTTACCCCATTGCTATAATGCATTTGATGCGGTTGATCCCGATATCCGATATTACCAGGGAGAAGCATGGTATAGAAAGCTGCTTTCCATTAACAACCCATTCCCTGGTGGCCGTACACTCCTTCATTTCGAGGGAGCAGGACAGAAAACCTCAGTTTATATTCATACAAAAAAGGTTGGCGAACACGTTGGCGGTTACGACGAATTCACAGTCGACATCACCGATGCCATCGCAGAGTTCTCCCAAAATAAAGCCCTTACCGATAAATTCAAAAATCAGCTTCCGCTGGCTATCTGCTCAGACAACAGCAGAGACCTTGAAATGATGCCCTCCAACCTAAGCGATTTTAACGTTTATGGAGGCTTATACAGATATGTGAACCTGGTTTATGTGCCGGTGATTTCAATTGAACAGGTTCAAATCCAAAGCAATGTTGACCCAAAGGGCAAAAAAGGATCTTATTCTGTTTCGGCAAAGCTTTATAATCCGGAACAAAAAGGAAATACATTGGATATTGCTGTTCGTATTACCGACCCAAAAGGAAATCAGGTATTCCTGCGGCAAATCTCTGAGAAATCAATTAACAACGAAATGAATCTTTGCTCGGAAGAAATTAAAAACCCCGAGCTCTGGTCACCCGATCAGCCCGCTTTATACGAGTGTCATGTAACAATCAAATCAACTGACGGAACCATGCAGGTTACGGAGAAATTCGGTTTCAGGAATTTTGAATTCACTGAAAACGGGCCATTTTTTCTAAACGGGGAAAGACTGCTTCTCAAAGGAACACACCGCCATGAAGATCATGCCGGAGTTGGCGCTGCTATTAGCGAACCGACAATGCATAGGGAAATGCAAATGATAAAGGATATGGGGGCCAATTTCATACGACTGGGACATTACCAGCAATCGCGTATTATCCTTGACTTGTGCGATTCACTCGGAATCCTGGTATGGGAAGAAATCCCATGGTGCAGGGGAGGGCTGGGAGGAGAAACCTATCGTGAGCAGGGTCGCCGTATGTTGAGGAATATGATCAATCAGCATTACAACCATCCATCGGTAATTCTGTGGGGACTTGGAAACGAAAACGACTGGGCAGGCGATTTCGAATCGTTTGAAAAAGACTCAATTCGTGGCTATATGAGCGAGCTCAATGCCATTGCCCATCAACTGGATCCTTCCAGGAAAACGTCCATCCGCCGATGCGATTTCTGTTCCGATATTCCGGATGTGTATTCCCCTTCCATTTGGGCAGGGTGGTACCGGGGACTATTTACCGAGTATAAAAAAATCTCCCTCGAAGAGATGAAGAAAACCAAGCACTTCTTTCACGCCGAATGGGGTGCCGACAGCCATGTCGGGAGATTTAACGATAATCCATTGGGATCACTGTCGGAAATCCCAGTTGGCGAAGGAGGCGATGAAAGAGAAGGCGATTATCTCCATAATGGAGGCTCACCCAGGGTTTCAAAGGACGGGGATTGGTCGGAATCTTATTTTTGCGAGTTGGCCGACTGGTATCTTTACGAACAGCGGAGCATGGACTGGCTTACAGGTTCCGCACAATGGGCATTTACGGATTTCTCAACTCCCTTAAGGCCTGAAAACCCAATCCCTTTTGTTAACCAAAAAGGACTGGTTCAACGCGACCTTACTCCCAAGGAAAGTTATTATGTTTTTCAGTCCTATTGGTCGGAAATCCCTATGGTTCATATCCTTGGACACGGCTGGGATATCCGTTCGGGTAAAATCGGCGAGGCAAAACAGCTGAAAATCTATTCCAACTGCGCTGAAGTGGAACTATTTGTCAATGGCGTTTCAGCGGGCGTTAAAAAAAGAAATAAGAATATTTATCCCGCTTCCGGCTTGAAATGGGATGTCGTTTTCAGAGAGGGAACCAACACATTGAAGGCTGTTGCCACCAGTGGAAAACAAGTCCTGCATGACGAAATTTCATTTTTATACCAGACCGCAATTTGCGGAGTCCCTGAATTACTTAGTCTGCAGCAGCTTGGATCAAACGGGGATACAATTTCTGTTTGTGTTTCATTAACTGACAAGAACGGAACCCGTTGCCTTGACGGTAATCAGGTTGTGCATTTTGGAATAACAGGCAATGGACGCTTGATTGATAACCTTGGGACATCGAATGGCTCCCGTGTTATTCAGCTGGCTAATGGGAAAGCTTGTATTCGCGTTGTAACCGAACATGGAACTTCAGTTATCAGTGCAGGAATTGAAAACTTTGAAACCGCATTTCTTAAGGTTTCCGGGCCCGGTGAGAACAGCGATGAGGATGTTTTTTCAATCCCTGAAATAAAGAAGATTATGGCCGGAGCTTTTAACTTCCAGCTTCAAAATCCGACTTCACATCCCAAACAGATGCATGTCGATAACAACTGGGTACGCGCAGTTTTGTACACAGGGGTTATGGATGCCTGGAAATCCACGCACGATAGCCTTTACCTGAAAGAGGCAATCCGTTGGTCGAATAATGTGAAATGGAAGCCGGGCCCCCGCTTTCGCCATGCCGATGATTTGGTTTGCGGGCAGGTCTATGCAGATATAGCTTTAGAAACAAATCGTCCGGAACGAATTCTTCCTCTTTTGCAACGGGTGGACTCCATTATGCATGCTCCCATGCTAGGTCGTGAAGATTGGTGGTGGTGCGATGCCTTATATATGGCTCCACCACTTTACACACGAATTTCCGAGATAACAGGAGATCAGAAATATACCAGCTACATGAATCATCAATTCCGGGATGTCACGGAATTCCTATATGATCAGGAAGAACATTTGTTTTACCGCGACGACCGTTATTTCAGTCAATTGACAAAAGCCGGGGAAAAGGTCTTCTGGTCGCGCGGAAACGGCTGGGTAATGGGTGGAATAGCGCGGCTTTATCCGTTTTTACCCGCCAATGATCCTTCCCGTGATTTCTATATCCGACTTTTTCAGGAAATGGCTTCGGAAATAAAAAAGGCACAGCTGCAAAACGGACTCTGGAGCGCCAGTCTTTTAGACCCAATGGAATTTCCTGCTCCTGAAACCAGTGGATCCGCCTTTTTCTGTTATTCCCTTGCATGGGGAATAAACGAAGGAATACTCAACCGGGAAGAATACCTGCCATGCGTGCAGAAAGCATGGGGAAGTCTGGTGAAATGCGTGCACGAGGACGGCAAACTGGGCTGGGTTCAACCCATTGGTGCACAACCCGATCAGGTAACAGCTGATGATACCCAGGCATATGGGGTTGGAGCTTTTTTACTCGCGGGAAGTGAAATGCTGAAATTGAATGAGGAATTTGCCAATAAGTACTAGTTAATTAAAAATCTACAACAATGAATTTCAAAACTCACATCCTGTCCATATTCATTCTTTTTTTTCTTATCGGGGGAGTAAAGGGCCAGGCAATATCCGAGCTTATTAAATTCGATCAGGATGGTAAACTCGTTTACATCCCATTTGCAAATAAAGGTGAAAACAATGCTGTAAACACGATTCCTGATTTTTCCTACGCCGGGTATAAATTCGGGGGACATTCACTTCCTGTTGTTCCCGTTGTAATAGCGATAAGCCCTGTGGAGGGCGATAATCTGCAGCAGATACAGGATGCGATAGACGAGGTTTCCGCCATGCCCGCTGACCTTAATGGAATTCGAGGGGCAATATTGCTACAGGCTGGCAAATACAATGTAAGTGCCCCGTTTTCAATTAAGGCCTCGGGGGTTGTTCTCCGCGGACAAGGTCAGATGCCTGCCGATCAGGGAGGGACAGAGCTTTACTCCATGTCGGCCACCCAGCATGATTTTATAACATTCAAAAATATAGGTGGAAGCGTATCTTCAGACGGATTACTTCTGGATACTATTATTATCCCTAAATCAATCCTGAAAGATATTGATGACGGGGATTACTGGGTTACATGCGATGTTGCTCCTGCAGTGGAAAGTGAATTATACGGGGATAAAACAATCAGCTTGCAGATTACGGCAAATAACGGGGATTTTATTGGCTACGACAGCAAGGAAAACACAAGAATGAACAAACCCTTTCTGCTCATTGGTCTTTATTTGAACGATAAAAGTAAGGATACCGTCATTACTGTTTACCCAACTGATGATGCTTATGTTCAAGGTGGCATTTCTGCATCGTTAAATTTCGGAGCTGATGGTACGCTGGCAGTGAAAAATGCCGGAGTAAATGCTAATACAACTCGCGAAATATTCATGAAATTTGTGCTTCCTGCTCTGGATGCCCAGGTAATATCGACGGAACTTCATATTTTTTGTTCTAATGCAGGAGATACCGAAATTAATCAGCTTGATTTTGTCTCAGCTATAACTAATGATGATTGGTCAGAATCCACAGTAACCTATGCAAACCGGCCATCCGTTATTTCAAGTCAGCGAATAACAACCCCATATGTAGCAGTTGGAGCCAACAAATTTTCCGTAACCGATGCGGGAGGCTTCAATGTCGGAGATAAAATATTGGTTACCCGGACACCAAACCAGGCATGGATAACTGCTATAAAAATGGATCTGCTGAGTGCGATTGATCCGGCCGCATTGAATTGGTCTCCCAATGAATACAAAATTGGATACGAGAGAACAATCACCGCTGTAAACAGCAATGAAATCACTATTGACATCCCACTTGTTCAGACTATCACAGATAACTACGGTGGAGGAGAAATCAGCTTGAATAACAGTGGATTGCGCTTAAACAATTCCGGCATTGAAAACATGTTTATCAGTTCTTACTATGCGGCTGAAGATGATGAGCTTCATGGCTGGACGGCCATAGTTTTCAGCGGGACACAGGATTGTTGGGCCAGGAATGTTACTGCCAGGCATTTTGGCTATGCCTGTGTCGAAATTGTGAATGGTTTTACCACAACCGTTCAGGAATGTGCCTTGTTGGATCCGAAATCTATTACCACAGGAGGCAGAAAATATCCCTTCAATATTGAAAAGGGCTCATTTAATCTCTTCCAACGCTGCTATGCACGGGATGGAAGACACAGTTTTGCAACCGGATCAAGGGTTGCCGGACCTAATGCTTTTGTTGATTGTTTGGCTGAGCAGAACTTTGCCGACATAGGCCCGCACCATCGGTATGCAACAGGGACTTTATTTGATTATATTAAAGGAGGTGAGACAAGGGTTTGGGACAGAGGTGTCATGGGAAGCGGGCATGGCTGGTCAGGGGCACAGACAATGTTTTGGAATCTTGAAACACCAGGCAATGTAACAAAAGTTGACAGTCCTCCGGGAGCAATGAACTGGGGAATTGGCTGCTCGGGACAAACCAAAGAGGGCGCAGGGTACTGGGAGAAATGGGGCACGCACCTCCTTCCCCGAAGCTTGTACCTCAAGCAACTGGAAGACCGTCTTGGCACAGAGGCTGTTTTGAACACAACTACACTTGCCCAACGCAATGGTCGCATTTGGGATGCATTGTCTGTGTGGAAAGGAATCGGGAGTTTGGAGGATTCACTGCCTTCCAAAAATTCACTGCTCGCTGACTTGCGGAGCAATGATACCACTTTGACTGCTTTTAATCCGGCTACTCTCGGCTACACCATTAAATTTCAAGCCGGTGTATCAGTACTCCCTACAATTACCTGGTTGAGCTATGACTCTGCCGCAACGGTTCAGGTGATTCCTGCTGTCGAAATACCCGATACAACGCAACTGTCGGTTACAGCAGGCGACGGAACCTCGGTCTCGGTTTACAATATTATTATGGCATACAAGTCTGCCAATGCTAACCTTACTGGAATAAAACTGGACGGGACTCTCATTGATGGATTTTTACCCGCTCAAACTGATTATACATTTGAGTTGCCTTATGGCTCAACGATTATTCCGGTTGTTACTTTTACAAAAGAGGATGCACTTTCCACTGTTGTGAAAACTGATGCTGCCGGATTGCCTGGTTTGACTGTTCTGCTTGTAAAAGCAGAAGACGGACTTACAAGTCTGGAATATAGGATTCAGTTCAAGCTTGCAGAGCCTTCTCATGTTAGTACACTTTCGGATTTGAAAGTTGATGGTATTTCGGTTTCTGGCTTTAATCAGGAAACTTTTGAATATAATATCCATATTTCGCCAGCTATAGTTGATATACCTGAAATAAACTTTACTCTTTCAGATCCAAATTCCTCAGCAGTTGTAACAAATGCAACAACCTTGCCCGGGACAAGCACTATAGAAGTCACAGCCCAGGACGAAACAAGCGTCAAAACCTATACGATTCATTTTTTGTTGACGACTGGTTTGGATCCGACCTTTGTTCAACGCGTGAAAATGTACCCGAACCCGGCATCCGCTTCATTTAGTATTGAATTGCCAGGGATATTGAAAAACTTGCCTGAAATAATGATTTGCAATGCCGCTGGCCAGATCCTTGTGAGAAAACAACTTGAAAACCTGAATTCCGAAATTTCTGTTGAATTCATGAATGATGGGATCTACCAAGTCATCCTGATCTCGGATAAAGAAGTCGTATGGCGAGGCTCTTTACAGAAAATCGAAAGCCAAACTACTAAATAAAAGACTCTACCAAACTAAAAACCAATTTTATGAAAAAGAATCCGGAACTTTGTAAAGCATTTTTAAGGGGAATAACAACAACCATATGGTTGATCACACTCTTTTTTGTTATCCCATTTACCACTCATGCGCAGACTGCCAAAGAATATTCTGCTGCAAATAAAGCTGCATTCCTCGATGATCTGAAAAATGGCGCATATGACACCTTAATTCTTTCTTCTTCGGGAGGGATTTACGAGTTTACCGGGAATGTGACACCTGCAAAAAGTGTAACTATTCGTGCGAAAACAGGACTGGCTGCGAAACCTCTTCTGACTTTCAATAGCACCTCCACCGGCACCACAAATTCTTTTATTGCACCTGCTGCTGCCGATCTTGTGCTGAACTTTATCGGGTTGGAAGTTAACGGATTTAACATAAATCCCGTTGGATCACAGCCCTTGTTTATAAGAACCCAGACAGCGGCAACAAATTGCAGCGTTATTATGAGAGATTGTTACCTGTACAATTTTAATAATGCGAATTTTAATGGTCTTATCAGACTGGATGGCCCAGGATCATCCATGGATATCCAGGGAAGTACATTTGACAACTGCAGCGGAAGAATGCTTCACTTTTATACACCAACAACCGTTGCAGGGGTGGCGAATTACGGAGATCTCGTGCTGTTTAACAATACCTTCAGCAATATTTCCGGATCTTCATCTGTGGTGTATTATCGTTCTGCCGGTGGGTTCTTTGCCACGGGAGTGAATGCGTTCATTGACCATTGTACCTTTTCTAATTATTCAACAACTGCTTCTGATGGTATTTTGAAATTCAGGCAAATGACAGGAGTTATAAATCTGACAAACAGTATATTCAATCAGGTTGCCTTGGGCTTTTCTTTCGCGCTTCCGGTCCCAACAATCGATTATTGCTATCTTGCCGGATTCGCAACTCCGCCCATAGGAACAAACACAATAGCAACCCCGCCGATTTTTGCTGATGCTGCATCACTTAATTTCGGTTTAACCAATGCGGGTTCACTCGTTGCGGGAGATACCTATACTGCTGGGAATTCAATTTATTACATTTCTCCAGTAGTAAAGACATTATTGCAATGGGTAGACAATACTCATGTTAAAATTGGATTTAACAATTTTATGGAGCAGGTTTCGGCTGAAACCGCTGCAAATTATGCTATCAGTGGTACAGGAGGCTTAACATTAACCCCTTCAGCTGCAAGTCTTGATAAAAGTGCAGTGACTCTTACAATTGAAGATATGTCGGCATTGGCTGTAGGTCAGACTGTTGTAGTTACAACTACGAATCTTAAGGATTACATGAACCAGTCAATTTCCGGAAACAATGTTGCAACGCTTATCATTCCTTCGGCCCTGCTAAGCGATTTAGTGTTGGACGGATTAACACCTCTTTTTGACAAAAACACTTTTATTTATGATGCGGTCCTTCCTGAAGGGACTATTAACGCACCAGCCTTGATCTATACAACCGAGAGTAGTTTGGCCAGTGCCGTTGTTTCAAATGCGGCGGTCTTACCCGGAGCTTCAACCATAACTGTTAACTCAGAGTATGGCATTAAGCAACAGGTTTACACCATCAATTTTACTGTTGCCAAATCAACTGATGCCAAGTTAACGGATATAAAAGTTGATAATGTTTCACTAACAGGTTTTTCATCTGATGTGCCGAGCTACGATGTGGAATTGCCAATAGGAACTACCGTGGTACCAACAGCAATAACATATGCTTTCAGCCAGGCAAATGCAACCGCCGTAGTCGTCGACGCAGCCGCTCTCCCTGGTACAACTGAAATTACGGTAACCGCTGAGGATGGAACCACCAAGTTGGTTTACAAACTGAATTTTACTGTTGCTTTGGCACCGTCAACGGATGCAAGTTTATCCGATATTAAAGCTGATGCTGCAACCATCGCAGGTTTTGCTTCTGGTGTTCTGGTTTATGATATTGTGTTGCCTTATGGAACAATTCTTGTTCCAACAACAACATACACCTTCAATAATTCAAAAGCAACTGCTGTGCTGGCTGAAGCAGCCTCGCTCCCCGGAACAACCGAAATTACGGTTACAGCTCAGGATGCGACAACCATACTGGTATACAAACTCAATTTCTCAGTAGCAGAACCTTCAACCGATGCCAAACTTTCAGAAATAAAGGTTAATGGAACGACGGTATCTGGTTTTTCAACTGATGTTTTGGCGTATAATCTTGTGTTGCCCTATGGAACGACAGTTGTTCCAATTACTACCTTTACTGTTAACCAGGCAAATGCTTCGGCCTCTATTGTTGAGGCACTTGCTCTTCCGGGATTTTCTGAGATTACCGTTACAGCTCAGGACGGAACAACCAAACTTGTCTATCAGCTTAATTTCACCGTTTCAACGGAACAGTTCACTTCCAGGGAATATGCTGTTGCCGACACAGTCGCTTTGTTTGCGGATTTGACCGCAGGTGCATATGATAATTACATTCTTACTTCAGAGGGAGGAAACTATGTTTTCACTAAAGCCGTTGTTCCGGCAAAGAGCCTTACTATAAAGGCTAAAGGGGGATTGGCATTAAGGCCAATTCTTTCGTACTACACTACTCTTGTTGCAGGTTCAAGCGGCTTCTTAAACCCGAAAACAGCAGATCTGACAATTGGTTTGGAAGGTCTTGAGCTTAATGGACTTAATATCGGTGCAACCGGCGATAAGACTCAACCCATCCTTATTAAAGCACTCGCATCTGCTACAAATTGCAAAGTGATCATACGCGATTGCTATATTCATGATTTCAATAATATGGAAGGTTCCAACACCAACGGACTAACACGCTTTGAAGGTGCCGGTTCATCAATTGATATGCAGGGATCCACAATGGATAATTGCAGTGGCAGATTGCTTTATTTCTATACTGTTGACACCCGTTATGGTGATATCACTTTAATAAACAATACATTTCGGAATATTTCCGGAGGATCCCTTGTTTTTTACCGGACAGCTAGTGGAATTACTTCAAAAGGCGTTAATGTGACTATCGATCATTGCACTTTTAGCAGTTTCACTCCTACTTCAACCGATGGTATTTTCAAATTCAGGGAAATGAGCGGATTGATAAGCATTACAAATTGCGTTTTCGATCAGGTTGCATTGGGCTTCAGTTTTGCCAATCCCGATGGAATGGCTCCTCCTCAGGTTATCGACAATAATTACCTTGCCGGTTTTGCGATCAAACCTGTCGGGACAAACAATCTTACAGTTGCACCGGTATTTTTGGATGCCGCCGCCCGCAATTATGCAATCACCAATTTCCATTCTTTTAATGGAAGCGACGGCGCAATTGCAGGAGATACCCGTTACTACACTTCAGCATTTGCTTCGACCGGATTGGTCACAATTGATAAAACCCATGTTAAAATGGTGTTCAGCAAAGCTTTGGATTTAGAAACTGCTGTATCTGTATCAAATTATGCAGTAAGTGGTACAGGTGGATTAAGCCTGACCCCTCTTGCTGCAATTCTTGGGAATAGCAGGGAAGTAACTTTAACAATCGAGGATATGACAGGACTTGCCGTTGGGCAGACGGTTGTTGTCACCGCTACTAATCTTAAGGATGACATGAGTCAGTTACTGGTCGGTAATAATGTGTCCACACTTGTAATCCCTTCTGCTTTGTTGAGCAATTTAAGCATGGATGGAACAACAATCAGCGGTTTTGATAAAAACACCAGCAGCTATCAGATTGAGCTTCCAATTGGCACAACACTTGTACCCGTTATATCATACACAACTGAAGATCTCATTGCAACAGCAATTCAAACGGATGCTGTGGAACTGCCCGGCACAACTTCGATTGTTGTGACAGCTCAGGATCTTGTTACCAAAAAAACATATACGGTGGATTTCACAATGGCTAAATCGGATGATGCTCATCTCGCAGATCTGCAAATTGCCGGGGCAACTATCAGTGGTTTTGATCAGAATACCCTCGGGTATGTTTTGGAATACCCTTTTGGTACTTCATCTGTACCTGTTGTTGCCTATACACTTGCTGATCCCAATGCTACTGCAATTAAATCTGATGCAGCTTCATTGCCCGGTTCAACAACAATTGCGGTTACAGCCGAAAATGGTACAACCCAGATTGTTTATACCATAACTTTTTCCATAACAGAGCCCTCACATGATACACGCCTCTCCGATGTGAAAACCGATGGTGCAACCATCCCTGGTTTTGAACCCGGAACATATGGCTATTCCATTGACTTGCCCTATGGCACAACCGCTGTACCGGTCGTTTCCTATACAATAGGAGGTGTAAATGCAAGTGCAGTTCTTACAAATGCAACTTCTTTGCCAGGCACCACAACTATAGAGGTTACAGCCGAGGACGGAACAACGATTGTTACTTACACAATTGATTTTACAGTGGCTACAGGTATTGTGAATAATCTTCAGAAAGAGTTTGTCCTTTATCCAAATCCGGCCACTACCTTGATTAACCTGAGGAGCAATAGTGATTGCCTTGGACAGTCCTGGACAATAGTTTCGGTGGAAGGAAAAATCGTCAGCAACGGAAAGATTGATCAGCCGGAGCAGGTGATTGACATTACTCGTTTAACGCATGGAAACTATATTTTAGTTATCGACCGATTAAATGTTCATTTGATGTTTGAAAAGCAATAATAGAATGAAAGACATAAAAGGGATTTCCAAAATGTAAAGGAAAAAACAGAGCCTTTTAGACACTCTTTACCCTCTGTGTGACTCTACTGCATAATTCAATGCACAGGGATGCACAGAGGTGCTAAAGAGAATTATTCAGTAGACCGTCATTACCTTTCAGTTTTCTTTTTTAGTATTATTATGAAACCGAGTAAACAGAATTACCATGAAAAATAAAAGAACACTTTTTAGTTGGGCCACTTTAATTCTGATAGTATTAAGTGGATCTTTTGCAGGTTGCGAAAAGGACGAAATTAAACCGACCTTTAACGACGCAATTACTTATGGCAGTGTAAAGGATGTTGATGGCAATTCATATAAAACTGTCACAATTGGCGATCAAATCTGGATGGCCGAGAATCTGAGAACGACCAAATACAATGACGGAACAAAAATTCCTTTGGTAACTGTTGACACTCTTTGGGGGGCACTTTCAACTGCCGGTTACTGCTGGTATAACAACAGTGCATCAGAAAACAAAGCCGCTTATGGAGCACTTTATAACTGGTACGCTGTAAACAACGATAGCCTGAATATCGCCCCGGAAGGCTGGCACATTCCAACCGATGCTGAATGGACAGCGCTTACAACTTATCTGGAAGGTGTGGATTCCGCAGGAGGTCCATTAAAAAGTGTTGAAGGCTGGAACATACCTAATATTGGAGCCGACAATAGCACCGGTTTTACTGCAATGGCTGGAGGCTTCCGTGATAACCTCACAGGCGTTTTCCATAATATGGAAAGATATGGCTTTTTTTGGACCACAACTCAAAGCAATGCCGCAAATGCTTGGTACCGCGGTTTAGGTTACGATTATATTTATGTTAACCGATGGGCTTACGACAAAGGTGATGGAATGTCTGTTCGTTGTATAAAAAATATGGATATTTAAACCAATATAACTTTAAACATGAAGAGATATACCCTCCTGTTATTTGTTTTTCTTTTTGCTCTTCCATTTGGTCCTGCGATATTCTTGTTTGGAAGTACTGCTGAAGCAAGCCGTTCACAAACCGATTCGCGGGAAGCATTTATTGAAATGATCATTGAAAATGAAAAAGTAAGAGTTTTGGAACTCGCAGACAGACTATTGGTTGAAAACCCCGTAACGGTTACAGCCAATACTTGCGAGCGAAGCTCGGGAGGAATTCATGATTATTATTCAGAAGGCGATTATTGGTGGCCAGACCCTGTTAATCCCCAGGGAGCATACATCCGAAAGGATGGTTTGAGCAACCCGGAAAACTTTAAGCTTCACCGCCGCGCGGTAGGACAATTTTCATGGATCGTTGGAACACAAACATCGGCATATCTGCTTACCGGCGACAAGAAATATTCAGATGCAGCAATGAAGCATCTGCTTGCGTGGTTTGTGGACAGCACAACCATGATGAATCCTCATCTGCTATATGCCCAGGCAATTAGCGGGGTATGCTCTGGCAGGGGAATCGGAATTATTGATGCAACTTCATTTATTGAAGTTGCCCAGTCGGTGGGTATTTTGGAAAAATCCCCCTATGTAAGCGCTGAGGAGATATTCAAAATAAAAGCATGGTTCAAAGAGTTCCTGCATTGGTTTACCACACACCCCTATGGTATTGAAGAAATGAATTGGGAGAACAATCATGGCACCTGGTGGCACGCGCAGGCTGCCGCTTATGCGAAATTAACCGGGAATGCCGATATTATGGATTTGTGCAGAGACCATTATAAGAATATACTACTGCCTGACCAAATGTCTTTGAATGGCAGCTTTCCCTTGGAGATTGAGCGCACCAAACCTTTTGGCTACTCGCTTTTCAATATGGAGGGAATGGGAGCACTTGCATGGATATTGTCGGATTCTTTTTATGATATCTGGAATTACAGTTTATCCGATGGAAGGGGGATTATGAAAGGAGTTGAATTTATTCTCCCCTATATAAAAGATAAGAACGCATGGCCTTTTCCGAAGGATATCTCGAACTGGGATGATCAACCAAGAAGATGCCAATTCCTTTTATTCGCAGGCTTATCCCAAAATAATCCCGAATATTTCAATGTCTGGAAGAAAATTGATGACCAATACCCCAATGATGAAAGTCGCCGAAATTCGCCAATTAAAAACCCGATTTTATGGCTCGACTCTCCTGATCCTCTTGCCGGTAAAACCTATACAAACCCAATAATTCCGGGCTTTAATCCCGACCCTTCCGTTTGCCGTGTCGGGGAGGACTATTATCTGGTTACTTCTACATTTGAGTATTTCCCTGGAGTTCCTGTATACCGCAGCAAGGACCTTGTAAACTGGGAAATGATTGGCCATGTGCTGAATCGACCCTCACAGCTTAACCTTGATTCGATAAATTGTTCAGGTGGCATATATGCGCCAACCATCCGTTATTATAAAGACACTTTCTATATGATAACAACCCTGGTTGGTTCTTCAAATGGACACAGGAATTTTATTACAACTGCAAAAAATCCTGCCGGTCCCTGGTCCGAGCCCCATTGGATTGCCGATGCACCCGGGATCGATCCCTCATTGTTTTTTGATGATAACGGTAAAGTATATTATTCGGGAAATATATCCCCTAAGACACGGTTATGGGATAAGCACCGAAATATCTATGTTCAGGAAATTGACCTGAAAAAATGGAAATTAAAGGGGGAAAGAGTTGAGGTTCTTGATGGTGCTGATTATTACAAAAAGGGAACGCTCGACGGAGGCATAGAAAATGGTGTGAATAATTACGAAGCATCCCATATTTACAAAAAAAACGGCAAGTATTTCCTTGTGATTTCCCATGGTGGAACCAGCCAGAATCATGCGGTTTCAATCTGGAAAAGCGACAATGTTTTCGGGCCCTACGAAGTGAATCCGGCAAACCCTATCCTTACACATCGCGACTTATCCCCTGTACACCCATTTACCTCAACCGGACATGCTGATTTTGTGGAAACTCAAAAGGGTGAGTGGTGGATGGTTTACCTGGCTAAGCGCCCTTACGGAGGGGAAAATCACATCATGGGGCGTGAAACATTCATGTCGCCAGTTGACTGGAGCGGAACATGGCCCGTGGTAAATCCGCAGGCAAATACAGGAAGGGGGGAAGTGTTGCATTTCAGGCCGGAGCTTAACGAGTTTAAATTTAACACAAAGGGGCCGAAAGATGAGTTTGATTCCATGATACTGCAAAAACAATGGACCTTTATCCGCACTCCCCGCACAGAATGGTGGTCGCTGAGCGAACGCAAAGGTTATTTGCGTTTGCAGCTCCGACCCGAAATGATCTCTCAGAAAGTCAACCCATCCTTCATTGGAAAGCGCCAGGAACATATAAACTTCTCTGCTTCAGTTAAGATGGAGTTCAAACCCACAATGGAAAATGAAGAGGCCGGTTTGGTTGTGGAACGCGATAAGGACTACCTGCTGAAACTTACCTGCGGGATTGAAAACGGTCAGAAAAGCTTGCGGCTTGTTAGCAGAAACGGCGAACAACAGGAAGAAACACTTTTGGCATTTAAAGCAATTGATTCCGACTTGTTGTTTTTGAAAATCGTAACGAAAGGAATTCTGTATAATTTCAGTTACTCGACCAATGGCGATGACTGGACAATCCTGAAGGAAAATGTGGACGGCCGTTTATTAGGGCTTGCCGGCGCCGGAAGGTTCACAGGTACATTTATTGGGATGTATGCCTCATCAAATGGAGCTGTAAGTGATAATCATGTTGATTTTGATTTCTTTGAGTATCAACCATTAAATTAATAAAATTTGAAGAATATGACTTCTCCCTCAAACCGCATCGGCTTAAACATGGCATTTCTTGGTTTGTTGTCCCTAGTGTCCTGTGGACAGAATAAACCGGCGAAGCAGGAAAAACCGAATATCCTCTTTATTGCCGTGGACGATTTAAAACCTGTCTTGGGATGCTATGGTGATTCTATAATAAAAACTCCAAACATTGACAGGCTTGCTGCTATGGGAACTGTATTTCAAAGCAACTATTGCCAGCAGGCTGTTTGTGGACCTACCCGTGCGAGCCTTATGACGGGTATGCGCCCTGATAAGACCAAAGTTTGGGACTTGAGAACCCAGATGCGCGATGTAAATCCTGATATTCTTTCTTTACCACAATATCTTATCAGTCAGGGATATGAAACTTCAGGTATTGGAAAGATATATCATCCCGGATGTATTGATAAAGATTCCGACAAGCTTTCCTGGAGCATCCCATTTCTTGATGCAGGACTTTCTTATTATGCAACAGAATACGGGCTTCCTGTGAGAGGATATCAAAATCCTCAGACAAGGGAGCTTTTTGAGAGATATTCAAAGGAAGCTGAGGATAAAGGTTTAAAGGGAGCCAAGGCTAATGAATACGTTCTCAAATATATAAAACCATCAGTTGAATGTATTGATGTGCCTGATAATGCATACGAAGATGGCGCTATTGCACTCAATGCCAAAGACCAGTTGGTGAAGCTTTCGAAAAACAATAAACCATTCTTTTTCGGTGTTGGATTTCATAAGCCTCATCTGCCATTTGTTGCTCCAAAAAAATACTGGGACCTCTACAGCCGGGAGGAAATGCCTTTGGCCAAATTCCAGGAGCATGCAAAAAACAGTCCTGTAATTGCTTATCACAGGTCAGGTGAGTTGAAGAACTACACCGATATACCTGAATTATGCTCCTTTACGGATCAAACACTAAGCACCGGATTGGATGCTGACAAACAAAAGGAATTGATACATGGGTATTATGCCGCTATTTCCTATATGGATGCTCAGGTGGGAGTGCTTCTTAATACCCTTGATTCATTGGGAATGCTTGAAAATACAATAATTGTCCTATGGGGCGACCATGGCTGGCACCTCGGTGATCACGACTTGTGGAATAAACATACTAATTTCGAGAATTCAACACGCTCCCCCTTAATCATTTCGGCACCAGGCATGCAGCCTGGGAAATCAAACTCCATTTCCGAATTTGTAGACGTCTTTCCAACATTATGCGATTTATCGGGTGTGGCAATTCCTTCCCATTTAGATGGAAAAAGCCTTGTCCCGATAATGAAAGACAAAAAAGCAACAGTAAAGGAATTTGCTGTTAGCCAATACCCGCGATCCCTGAAAGCAAAAGATATGGAAAAGGAGGGCCTGGATTCCAACGATCTGATGGGCTATTCAATCCGCAATGAAAGCTACCGCTACACTATATGGATGAACAGTTTTAAAAGCACTGAGCCATACAACAAGGACATGGTTTATGCGACAGAATTGTACGACTATGTAAAGGATCCGCTCGAAACGGTGAATGTGGCCGATGAAAAGGAATATGAATCGATTGTCGGAAAATTGAATGGGGAAATGATACGATTCCTTAAAACACAGGAAAACAATGAATAACACAAGCATCTTGGCTATTTCACTCACGTTGATGGGTAGTTCTGCTCTTCTGGCGCAGAAAAAACCTAACGTGCTATTTATTATGACCGATCAGCAATCGTACAACATGATGAGCTGCATGGGTAATAAATCGTTGAGTACTCCCAATATGGATAAAATTGCCAATATGGGATACCGTTTTGAGAAAACGTATTGTGCAAACCCGGTTTGCATGCCATCACGTTTTTCTCTTCTTACGGGTCATTATGCATCGGAAGCGGGAGTAAAGGAGAATACTCAGAATTATGACAGTGCAAAAGTGCAGGAAATTATTTCTGAAGGTTCAATGGGAGCTGTTTTCAGCAAAGCAGGATATGAAACCCTCTATTCCGGAAAAACACATCTGTATGGAACTCAGGATGTCACTCAATATGGATTTGCACTTAATAATACAAACCCTTATGAAGGTCCTGCAATATTTGCCGAAAAGGTGTTGGCGGAAATTGGGAAGGAAGCAGGGGAGAGGCCATTCCTACTGTTCCTTTCTTTTATGAATCCCCACGACATTTGCTATAAAGCCGGGTTTGATCCGCGTTTTCCTGATAAATTGCCTAAGGCAAATGTTACCGAAACAACAAGGCTGCTGGCATTGCAGGCAACATTGAGCGAGGCGGAATACAGAAGCCAGATTCCACCCCGGGCAACTAATCTGTCACCAATTTCCGATGAGGTTCCCGAAATGGTTTCCATGAGTTCACAATGGAGAAGCTGGGATAGTGCACACTGGGACCTTTACAATTGGATGTATCATAGGCTAACGGAAAGTGTGGATGCCCAGATTGGCCGCGTATTAACCGCTCTGAAAAATGCCGGGCTCGAAGAAACCACTATTATCGTATTTACTTCTGACCATGGCGACATGAACGGATCACACGGATTGATCCTAAAGAATGTAATGTTTGAAGAATGCCAGAGGGTTCCTTTCATCTTCGCCGGCAAGGGAATCAAATCCAATTACGCCGATAAATCAACCCTGGTGTGCAACGGACTGGATCTCCTTCCAACACTTTGCGATTTGACGGGAATTGAAAGCCCTGATGGAATACCGGGAATGTCCCTTAAGCCTTATCTTTACGGGATTGGAAAGAAAACTGCACGCGATTATCTGATCACTGAAAACTATAACGCCTACCAGATTACCGATGGACGATATAAACTCACGCTCTATGAATTGCCCGGCAATCCGGAAACTTTGACTGACATTATAGCAAATCCCGGAGAAACAAAAAACTTCTCAAAAGATCCAGCCTATACCAAAATCAAAGCGAAGTTGAAAAAAGAGCTAATGAATCATTTGTCTGAAAGAAATTTATTGCCCTTGCCTGAAGATAGAACCATTGAAAATATACGGGCAATTGAAAAAAGTAAGAATGCTGAAAAAAAGAAAAAAAAGGTTGAGGAAGCTCTCGAGGAATGAATCCTGAAAATTTGGCAATATGTGCATTTTGGGTATTAGGAGTATGTGATATCAGGAAAATTGTTTTAAAACGATATCATAAAGTGGAATAACTTTACTGAAATTTAACAAAAAACATCCGAAAATGAAAAGTATGAATTTAGTGCTGATAAGTCTGATATCAGTTACATCCTGTACTCATAAAGAACCAGTAAAACCGATTAAACCCAATATCCTTTTTATTGCAATAGATGATCTGAAACCCATTCTGGGTTGCTATGGCAACAATATTATTAAAACTCCAAACATTGACAGGCTTGCTGCCATGGGAACTGTATTTCAAAGCAACTATTGCCAGCAGGCTGTTTGCGGACCTACCCGCGCTAGCCTTATGACAGGCATGAGACCTGATCATACAGGGGTATGGGATTTGAAAACACGTATGAGGGATGTGAATCCTGATATACTAAGCCTTCCGCAATACTTTGTCAGTCAGGGTTATTCCACACAAGGGATTGGTAAAATATTCGATTCCCGTTGCGTGGACAAGGAGCTTGATGCCCCATCATGGAGCGTCCCTTATTACAGAAACTCCGATGATTATTATTCATCAATTACAGGCCCGCCCGCATACCACTATCAACTTCCTGAAAACAGAAAGCTGGTGGAGATGTTCACAGCTGAAGCTGCTGAAAAGGGTATTGCCGAAAAAGATATTCGCGATTATGTACTGACTCTTGTAAAGCCATCGGTTGAATGTGCCGATGTTCCCGACAATGCTTATGGTGATGGGGCGAATGCCCTACATGCAAAGGATTTACTGATCACGTTGAGCAAAGATTCAAAGCCTTTTTTCTTTGCCGTGGGATTTGTAAAACCGCATCTGCCATTTGTATCCCCGAAGAAATACTGGGACCTGTATAATCGGGATGAAATGCCCGTTGCCGAATATCAGAAGCAAGCCCTTAACGGACCGGAAATTGCGTATCATCAGTCAGGAGAACTCCGCAGCTATACCGATATTCCTGAGCTTATATCCTTTACTGATCAGAAAACAGGAATCGGCCTCCCGCTTGAAAAGCAACAAGAACTGATTCATGGCTATTATGCTGCTATTTCCTATACCGACGCTCAGGTCGGAATCCTTTTAAATACTCTCGATTCGCTCGGATTAACAGATAATACAATAATTGTTCTCTGGGGCGACCATGGCTGGCATTTGGGCGATCATGATCTGTGGTGCAAACATACAAATTTCGAACAGGCAGCCAAGGCTCCCCTGATCATCTCAGCTCCATGGATCAATTCCTCCAGCACCAATTCCCCTTCCGAATTTGTGGATATTTTCCCAAGCTTGTGCGACCTGTCCGGCTTGCCGATACCTGCACATCTCGATGGTAAAAGTCTTGTGCCCGTTATGGAAAATCCGGAAGTGAGGGTTAAAGATTTCTCCGTAAGCCAGTATCCCCGAAGCGGTAATTTCCAGGAAAGTAACAGACTCGGCTATTCCGAAGGGAAGTTCATGGGATATTCCATCCGAACAGAACGATACCGCTTCACCCTCTGGATGGGGGAGAATTTCCGCAGTACTCAGGCCTTTTCAGAAGAACTTGTGGTTGCGGCTGAGCTTTACGATTATCAGTCTGATCCAAACGAAACTGTAAATGTAATTGATGATGTCAACTACAAAACAATCTCTGGGGAATTGAAGCAGCAAATGCTCGGTTTTCTGGCTTCTCAGGCGAAAAAGAATTAAAAAACCCTTTAAATCAGAAACTATGACGAATTTCATGTCCCTTAAAGATTCTGACTATTTCCCGGCGTTCAGGCTTCTTTTGCTTCCCATCACCGGTGTGCTTTTGAGCCAGTGCGCAACCGAACCTCAAAATGCTCAACCAGGAAAGCCAAATGTTATTGTCATCCTTTCCGATGATATGGGCTATTCCGACATTGGTTGCTTTGGCTCGGAAATACGGACTCCTAACCTCGACAGGTTGGCCAATAATGGATTGCGTTTCACCCATTTTTATAACACGGCTCGCTGCAGTCCTTCCCGAGCATCATTACTTACAGGCCTCTACCCGCATCAGGCAAATATGGGCTGGCTGTCTCCGGCTTCATACCAGGAAGAAGGTTATACCGGTGATCTTAGTAAAAACGCACTTACCATGGCTGAAGTTTTTCAGCAGGCAGGCTATGCAACCTATATGACCGGTAAATGGCATATTGCCTCAAATCAGTCACGAGGTGAAGACACTGGCAATTGGCCCTGTCAACGTGGATTCGACAGGTTTTTCGGGACTCTGAACGGTTCCGGAAGTTACTATGACCCGGGAGCGATGATGAGCAATAACACCTTTGTTTCACCCGGGACAGGTTTTTATTATACCGATGCAATCAGCGATACGACCGTGAAGTTTATTAAGGAAAATCCGGAAGCAAAGCCTTTTTTCTTTTATGTTTCCTATACAGCCGCTCATTGGCCTTTGCATGCTCCTGAAAGCGAAGTGCTGAAATACAAAGGGACATATGATATCGGATGGGATTCCCTTCGCACACAACGTTTCAATAAACTAAAAGAACTGGGAATCATTTCCGAAAACTGTGTTTTAACCGAAAGAGGACCTGAAATTCCTGCCTGGAAGGATGAACCAATGAAGGAATGGCAGTCTCGCAGGATGGAAGTCTACGCAGCCATGATTGATGTGATGGATCAGGGTATTGGCCGGATTATCGCTGCTTTGGAAGAAAAAGGAGAACTGGAAAACACGCTGATTTTTTATATGCAGGACAACGGCGGCTGCGCTGAACCTCAGGGATCTGATTCGCCGGAAAAACCCATGACTGCGGAACAAAAAATTCTTAAACCCTATTCTGCTGATTCCATATTCGTTGGTAAAAGGCCAGAATACGCCAGAGACGGAAGGTTCATCCGAAGCGGAAAAGGTGTTATGCCCGGCGATGCGGATACCTGGACAGCCTATGGTGAGGAGTGGGCTAATGTTAGCAACACTCCTTTCAGACTCTACAAACACTGGGTGCACGAAGGCGGAATTGCCACCCCCCTTTTAGTGCATTGGCCTGCAGGAATATCCGCAAAAGGTGAATTGAGAACACATGTCTCCCACCTCATTGATATCATGGCCACCTGCATAGAAGTGGCTGCCATGGATTATCCTGAAGATTATAAGGGCAATTCAATCCCGGCTCCGGAAGGTATTAGTCTTTTGGCTGCCTTCGAAAACAAACCTGTTAGTCGCAGTCATATTTTCTGGGAACACGAAGGCAACCGTGCGATCCGTTCCGATAATTGGAAGATGGTTTCACGACCTGAAAAACTTAAGCAATTCACCGAGGCTGACGAGGATTCATGGGAGTTGTACGATATGGAAAATGACCCGTCGGAAACAGCTGACCTGGCTGCGAAATATCCTGAAAAGGTTAAGGAAATGGCATCCCTTTGGGAAAAAGAGGCCCTACGCACAAAAGCTAAACCATGGCCTTATTCGCATCCATAATGAACACTCAAATTTAAGGAAAATCATACTTATACCTACAATATGAATTATTCGATTCTGCTAGCGAGACAGCTGTTTTTAACAATAGTTATTTCATTAAATGTATTATTGTCTTTCTCTCAAGTGGTGGTAAACGTTTCCTCAATTGCTGAATTACAGTCTGCAATTAACAATTCTGCTACCGGGGATGTAATTGTTCTTGCCGACGGTACCTACCTGAATTCTGTTGTCTCAATAAATAAGAGCAATATTACTGTAAGGGCAGCAACACCGGGTGGTGTATTTCTGAATGGCACACAGGAAATAAATATTGCAGGTGATTACAATACCTTCAGCGGTTTTCAGTTCACTTCCGGCAATATCGGCGAATCTGAAATTATTAACGTTTATGGCGACCATAACATTTTAACCCAGCTAAACTTCAACGGGTATTTTGCAAAGAAATATATTCATATTAACGGGGAAACCCGTTATAACGAAATAACATACTGTAATATCGAAAATAAGCCTGTTGAAGCTGTCCCGGGATGCTTAATACAAATTACTACTTCTGAAACTATTCCCGGTTATCACAAAATCAGGTACTGCACATTTAAGAATTTCCCCGGTCCAGGGGGTGATTATGGTAATGAACCCATCAGGATAGGCTTAAGTACCGAAATGACCAACAAATCCAGGACCGTTGTTGAATACTGCTACTTTAATAATGTTGGACTAGGTGATGGTGAAAGTGTTTCTGTTAAATCCAGTGAAAATATTTGCAGATACAACACATTTACAAATAATCCCCAGGGTCAGTTGGTGTTCAGACACGGATACCTGAACGTTGCATATGGAAACTTCTTTGTTAATAATTCAGGGGGAATAAGGATAAAAGAAGGAGCGAACCACTACGTTTATAATAATTATTTCGCTACAGGAACACAGGATGCTATTGTACTGCAATACGTTGCCGAATTCCCTCTCGATAACATCAACTTTGTTCATAACACCTTTGTTGACGGAACTATCAAATTAGGCAGCAGCGGTCTGACCAATGTAACTTTCGCGAATAATATCTTTAAGAAAAGTTCAGGCAGCATTTTTAAATATCCTATCGGTAATGAAAAATGGATAGGAAATATTTACAGCGGAACACTTGGGATTCCTATAAGCTCCGGGATGACAAATGCCGATCCCCTTCTGGAATTAAATTCTGAAGGTTATTTTGGAATTTCTGCTTTAAGTCCGGCCATTGACTTTGCAAAAACAGGTTATCCTGCCATTCTTGATATTGCAGGTAGCGATGATGATCCTTTTATTTTACTTGATATCAGCGGGCAGCCAAGGCCTGAAGCAGATACCTTAAAGGATGTGGGCTGCGATGAATTTGCTGAAGGGGGGATACTAAATCGACCTTTAATTTCATCAGATGCCGGCCCTTCATTTTTGGGTGGACCCTTTACCGTACTTCAGGAGCAGTCAATTACTTTTCCCGAATTGCTCCCCAAAGTTTCTGGCGACGGTGACTTTAGCGCAGGCGCCACGGCAAGCTCAAACCTACCTGTTGCATATGCCAGCTCAAATAAAGCTGTTGCAACAATCCTAAATGGAAATATCCACATTACCGGTGGAGGTGTAACCACCATAACAGCATCACAAACAGGTGATAGCACCTATAATATTGCGGCAAATGTAAGCCGGGAATTAATAGTGTCAAAGCAGAGTCAATCTATAAGCTTTGCTGCTTTGCCTCCCAAATTCGGAGGCGACCCTGATTTCAACCCTGGGGCTTATGCAAGTTCAGGACTTATTATCAGCTACTCAAGCTCGGACACCCTTGTTGCAACTATTGTTGATGGGAATATTCATATTAAAAGTTCAGGGGAATCTTTTATTGGCGCTTCTCAGATTGGTGATGCGAATTTTCATGCGGCATTGGATGTTGCTCAAAAACTTATCATATCAAAACAAAACCAAACCATTGATTTTCCAGCGCTTCAGGCAAAGTCTACAGTTGATCAAGACTTTAACCCGGGAGCAACAGTTAGCTCAGGCTTACCGGTTTCATACATAAGTTCAGACGAGACCGTGGCAATCCTAACAGAGGGAAATATTCATATCGTGGGAGAGGGCGCTGCTGTGATTACCGCCATGCAGTCTGGCGACGCTTCTTACAACCCGGCTACTGACGTTTCACAGACTCTCACCGTTTCCTTCCCAACCAATTTGGGGAATCTGAAAATGAAAAACAATTGCTTCATGGTTTGTCCAAATCCTGTTACACAAAATGCAAATGTTTTTTACCAGATACCTGAAAATACAGTAATCAGCCTGGTTATTATTGATGGTTCTGGCAGGTCGGTAAAAGAACTGGTGACCAACGAAAAACATTCCATGGGATCCTATACTCGTTCATTTGATTTCTCAGGAATGGATGATGGTATTTATGTGGTCCGGTTATTAACACATAATTACACTAAAGCCTTGCGGTTGATAGTTAGCAAATAGTCAGGGATATTATCGGCTTTTCTTCTACAGGTTAATACAGCAAAGGATACAAGAAATAAAAAATAAGAACATGGCATTAAACCAACCTCAGGATCGATTGGATATTATTCCCTCACCAGGAAAAATCCTACTCACACTAAGTACAGCCAGCCTTGCTTTGACTTTTTCCTCATGCCTGGATAGTTCCAATCAGGGTTTAAAAAGCAATACGGACAGTAAACCCGATATTCTCCTGTTTATTGCTGACGACATGACATGGCGTGACTGTGAGCCATACGGAAATCCCGATGTCAGGACACCAAACCTCTCAAAACTTGCTCAGCAGGGAATATGCTTTGATAATATGTATACTCCGACTGCAATGTGCGGTCCGACAAGGCAATGTTTATACACCGGATTATTCCCGGTTAAAAACGGTTCTTATCCGAATCATGCAAAAGTATATGACAACGTTACAAGCATTGTCCAGCATTTCACGGGTATCGGTTACAGGGTGGCTTTGATCGGGAAGCAGCATTATGCCCCGGCTGCATCGTTCCCGTTTGAGTACCTCGGAGGCAGGAACAGCGACAATGGAGAGGGACAGGACATTAATCTTGGTGATGCTGAAAGTTTTATAAAGAACGATAAATCCAAACCATACCTGCTGATTGTTGCCACCAATCAGCCGCATGGACCGTGGACCCGGGGAAATCCGGCTCAGTACAATGCTGATTCCTTAACCATTGCGCCATATATGGTGGACACTAAACTTACCCGTGAGCAACTCGTAAAATATTATGCTGAAATAACCTATGCTGACAGCCTGGTCGGATATTGTATGAATATGGTTGATAATACCAAAAACAGGGATAATACCTTATTTCTATTTGCAAGTGAACAGGGATCGTCGATGCCTTTTGGAAAGTGGACCTGTTACAATGTGGGTCTGAAAGCTGCATTTATTGCCAGGTGGCCCAGTGTGATCAAGCCCTCATCGCGAACAGGTATCCTGACACAGTACGCCGATGTTGTGCCTACTCTTTACGAAGCAGCCGGGGGTAATCCTGATGAATTGCGCGGCAACCTTGAGAATACTCTTTTATTGGATGGCAAAAGTTTTTTTTCAGCCCTGAAAGGCAATCATGATGAAATCCGCAACTACGCTTATGGTATCCACACAACCCGGGGGATTAAAAACGGTTCCGAAAATTACCCGGTGCGCTCCATACAGAACCTGGAGTATAAATTTATATGGAACCTTAATTACCGTGAACCTTTTTATTGTTCTGTTTCCCAATTGGGTAATAAACTCTATGAAGGCTGGCTTGCAGAATCAATAGATAATCCCGTAGAATACGAGCATGCGAAACTTTACAGGAACAGGCCTGAGTTCGAACTATATAATGTAAAGGATGATCCTTTCGAATTAACCAATTTGTATACTGATAGTGCACTTGCGAAGACAAGGGGAATCCTGTTTTCCGATCTGAAAAAATGGATGGGTGAGCAGGGCGACAAAGGGATTCAAACGGAGATGGAAGCACTAACCCGATTCAAGGGGGACACCTTACATTGGAAGTCCTCATCGGATTAGACAAGTAAATGAAGCAGTTTGAATCAGCGTTATTGTTGATGGACGTGGCAGGCCTGTCAACAGAATTTTACCTATACACAAACATCTTTACCTGTTCGATTGTCTTTTTTTGTATTGCCTTATAAAATGAGAATTCAATGAAGAAACATTTTCCTAAATCCTTAAATGGAATATTTGATTTCCTTGTGAAAATTAAAATTCCCTATAAGTTCATTTTCCTTGCAATGGGATTAGCTTCAACTGTTTGGTTCCTTATCAGGGTTATTCCTAAACCAAGCCGTGCAGAGTATCCCTGCATTAAGGCAGCAAGTCCTTTTATGAGCAGTTTTGTGATTTATCTGCTCAGCCTGGGAACAACCGTATTTGCTTTCCGAAAAGCCAAATCAAAAATTCTACAAACCCGGTACCTTGCTGCATCCGGCTTTGTTCTGGTGGCAATGGCAGCTGGCGTGTCAACCCTGATTCATAATTATTCCACAGCCTCTGCGGTTTCTACTAATCCAACTGCGAATGCTGTTCCCATGATCGGCCCAAACCAGCCGGTAGGCGTTGCTCAAGGTATTTTTCCGGGAAGAGTAGTATGGGTTTGGGACAGTCTGGCTACAAATGAAAACTGTACAGGTGTATTCAACGACGGTTGGTATATGGACAAGAACACGGATATGATAAGGGTTGATTCAATGCTGATTAAAACTGTCCTTGCTTTAACCGGCAAACCCACGATTTCGGAATCCTGGGATACGCTGTTCCGTTATTTTAATGCCGCTCATGAAAAAGGAAACGTTTCCTATAGGGAAGGTGAAAAAATATATATAAAATTCAACAATGTCGGTGGTCATGCAGCCAGAATGGATAGCAGAACCCATGCGAGAAAAGCAAATTCCAGATATGCCAATTCCCAGGCTTCCGCGCAGGTCGGACTGGCTTTGTTGAGGCAACTAATCAACGGTTACGGAGTACCTCAGGAAAACATAACCATAGGCGATCCGTCGAAACATCTTTACAAGGATAACATCGATATGTGGAGAAACGAATTTCCCGATGTGCATTATATTGGCAGTACTGTGTTTCTTGCTACCGGACAGGAAGCCGCTGTGAAGGGAGCTGCTCCACGGATCTTTTATTCGGATAAAGGTACTTCGGGACTGGGATACAGTTCCGATTATATACCTACTGCCGTTGAGGAAGCCTCTTATGTAATTAATCTGGCTGCGCTTAAAGGGCATTTCAGGGGAGGAGTGACCAGTTGCGCTAAAAATCATTTCGGAACACAAATGAGGGGAGCGGCCGATCATTTGCATAATGGCTTAATTGGCGCAGATGATACTACAAAAGTATATGGGAAATATAAGGTACTGGTTGATATGATGGGGCATGAACTTCTCGGAGGAAACACAATGCTTTTTATTGTCGATGGTCTCTGGGCAGGCGCAGACGCTAATTACTCCCCCGATAAATGGTCTGAGCCTCCTTTTAATGGCGACTGGACCTCTTCGGTATTTGCTTCGCAGGACCATGTTGCTATCGAATCCGTATGTCTCGACTTTCTTCGTTCACACTATCGGGTTGAAACCATGCCCGATTCTGCATTTCCTCAATATCACGCGGCCGACGATTACCTTATGCAGGCTGCCAGCTCGGCATACTGGCCCGCAGGAATCAGTTACGACCCGGAAGGTGACGGAACTCCCATTCAGAGTCTGGGTGTTTTTGAACACTGGAATAATCCTGTCGACAAACAGTATTCCCGCAACCTGAAAACCGGCGAGGGAATTGAGCTTTTCACAATTTTCAGCAACAAACTGTACATACTTGATTCTCCCGGAAACCTGGCTGCGGGGTCCGTTTCTGTCAACAGCATCGACCTTTCCTGGAGCGATAACTCGAACTGCGAATCGGAATTCAGTATCGAAGTCTCTGCCGATGGCCTCACGGATTGGATTTTATTAGCCCAAGTTGGTGCTGATGAAACAAGCTACAGCATTGCAGATCTTCTTCCCAACACAAACTACTATTTCAGGATAAGAGCGATAACCGACAAGGCCGCTTCAGAATATTCCGGAATTATTAGCGCTTCGACACTTGTAGATGCTACATCCGTTTCCGATGCTTCTGCCAATATAGGATCGCTAAAGACTTTTCCAAATCCTTTTCTGAATGCATGCTCGATTTCGCTAAGTAACAGTTACTCAGGAGAAATTTCAATTAGCATTATTGATCTCTCAGGAAGAGCAATTTACAGTACTGATACTTTTAAATCAAGCGGGGCATTCACAACAAAACTTGATCTGGAAAGGATTAAGCCCGGAGCATATGTCGTGAGAGTTAAAATGGGGAATGAATACCTGACAACAAAAATCAATAAAGAATTTTAGAAGGAAATGAGAAAATTACTTGTATCGTCGATGCTTACCATTATCCTTTTTAGTCTGCAAGCTCAAACCTGGATGATATACAATATGGATAACAGCGTACTTCCCTCCGATCAGGTAAAAGCCATTCTATGCGACAAGGAAAACCGGGTCTGGATGGCAACAAGCAACGGTCTTGTAATGAAAAGCAATGATAACTGGCATGTTTACACAACGGAACATGAGCTTCCTGATAATTCGATAAACAGCCTGTTTGCCGAGAATTCGAATTCCGTTACGAAAATCTGGATTTCAACAAAAAAGGGTGCAAGTAGCGTGTCAATTCAGGAGGATTTTGGCATTGAAGTATCTGCATTTTCAACAAGCAATTCAGGTATTGGTTCGGATAGCATTTGGCTTGCTTCGGTAGACAACAACTCGGCTAAATGGTTTGCTCATGGACAAGGAATTTCAGGGTTTAACAGCGAGGACTGGTATCTAAAAGTAAATTCAAATAACGAATCCAATCTTACAAAAGTAAGCAGCATAGCATCATTTCCCGATGGGTGGAACCTCTTTGGTACACGCGGTACCGGGGTTGCACGTCTGAAAATGGGCGTTGACGGCATCAGTGGCGCATCTTCCTATGTAGTGGATTACACGGGATTATGGTCGGATAATATTTATTCGATTTTTATTGATAGACTAGGAAATCAATGGTTTGGAACCGATAAGGGAACAAGCTATCATGTTGGTTTTGAAACCAAGGAAGGTTGGGATGAACCTGCTTTAAGGCGCAGCACGCATCAGGTATCAGACACTGTATATGCAATTAAGGAAGATAATCAAGGTAGTATTTGGATGGCAACCCCAACTGGCGCTGTTGTTTATACCGGTCAGGCTCTGCATACATATACTGTTGCTGATGGTTTGCCGAATAAAGCAATCAACGACATTGCCTTCGATAACTCCGGTAATATCTGGGTTGCAACCGACAAGGGGATTGCAACAGCCGGGATTGACGGGCTGCTTGCTGGTGTAACTCCGGCAACGCATGTTGTGGGTCGCACCAGTATTGAGAAAGTTTATCCTGTTGTTGCGAATTACCTCACCAATATTGTTTTTTCAGTTGCTCCCAACAGCGAACAAGTAATATTGCAGGTTTACAATCTAAACGGACAACTCATCCATACTCTTTTTAGCGGGAGATTACCTGAAGGCAGTTATACAAAAAGCTGGAATTGCACCACCAATCAGGGATCAAAGGTTCAGCGGGGAATGTATATAATTCTTCTCAGAACTGAAGCGGGAGTTGATATGCGTAAGGTAATCGTGAACTGAAGTATCGTGTTGATTTTGTTATGCTGATAGGAAACCATGCCTGAGGTTTGAACATTTTGATGTGGACGGGAACCTCGTTCATGAGGAAAAATTTACAAAATAACCGAAATATGATTCGCAGATATTTATATTCTTTTCTCCTGGGATGTTTAAGCCTTTTAAGTTCTGTGGCATTTTCACAACTTAGATTACCCAGCATTATAAGTGATGGAATAGTGTTACAGCGCAATATGGAGATTCCCGTCTGGGGCTGGGCTGCTCCGGGCGAAACCGTAAGGATTGATTTTATGGGGGAAACCTATACCGCAGTAGCCGGATCCGATATGAAATGGAAGGCTGATCTTAAACCGCAAAATGCGGGAGGGCCTTATGAAATGAAATTTACGGCAAGCAACAGCCTTACTCTCAAGGATATTTTGGTGGGTGATGTGTGGCTTTGCTCCGGTCAGTCGAATATGGAGTTTGAAATGTCAAAAGCCAGCGAAAAATATGCAAAGGAAATAGAATCTTCATCGAATAACCAGATCAGGCAATTCCTGGTTAAGCGAAGAATAAGTTTCAATCCCTATGATGATGTGGAAACAGAAACCGGATGGCAGGCTGTAAATCCCCAGACAATCATGAAATTTACTGCAGTTGGATACTTTTTCGCTAAAAACCTTTATGCCAAACACAAAGTTCCCATAGGCCTTATTAATTGCAGCTATGGCGGCACTCCCGCTGAGGCATGGGTTAGTGAAGGGGTATTGCAAAATTATCCGCATTATCTTTCAAAAACACTTGAATACAAAGACACTGCTTTAGTAAACCGAATCACAGCACGTGATAAGCAATTTGCTGAAAACTGGTACAGGAAATTACATGAGGGTGATGCCGGCATGCATGAAAGCTGGTATTTGCCGGAATATAACTCATCTTCATGGGCAAGCATGTCAGTACCAGGTTTTTGGCAGGATGCCGGATTAAAAAACATAGATGCAGGGATCGTTTGGTTTCGTAAAGAAATTGAAGTGCCCGCTTCCCTGGCCGGAAAAAATGCGGTCTTGCGTTTAGGAAATATAATCTTAAAAGATATTACCTATTTCAATGGAATCGAAACAGGCAAAACAACGAACAAATACATCCCCCGAAAATACAGCCTTGATGGCAGCATTGTAAAGGAAGGAAAAAACCTGATAGCAGTGCGGATAGTGAATGAAAGTGGTAAGGGCGGTTTTATTAAGGACAAACCTTACGTTTTGGAAATTGATGGGGATTTCATCGAACTTGCCGGGGATTGGCAATACAAATCCGGCGTTGCCTCCGAACCCCTGTTGAGGGAAGATGTGACGCGATTTCAGAGCCAGGGATCCTCGATGTATTTTGGTATGCTTTCCCCTTTGATTGGTTACGGAATCAAAGGCGTAATCTGGTATCAGGGGGAGTCCAATACCGGTAGGGCAAAGGAATACCAGTCGTTATTTCCCGCACTAATCACTAGTTGGCGTGAAGAGTGGAAACAGGGCGATTTCCCTTTTCTTTTTGTTCAGCTTGCAAATATTAATGAAGCTAAAGCCATGCCGGGCGAAAGCAGACTGGCTGAGTTACAGGAAGCTCAAGCCATGGCCCTTTCATTGCCCAACACAGGCATGGCAGTTGCCAACGATATTGGAGAGTGGAATGATGTGCATCCCCTCAATAAATCGGATGTGGGGCTCAGACTTTCTCTTGCCGCCCAAAAGCTCGCTTATGGAAACAAGAAAGTCGTGCATTCGGGTCCGACATTTGAATCCATGAAAATTAAAGGATACAAAATTATTCTTTCATTCTCAAATACCGGCAGTGGATTGATGGTTAAAGGGGGAGGCGAACTTAAACATTTTGCAATCGCTGGCGAATCAGGGGGATTTATGTGGGCCAATGCAGTAATAAAAGATGATAAAGTAATCGTTTGGAGCGACACCATTTCCAATCCTGTGGCAGTACGATATGCCTGGGCAGACAATCCGGGAGTAGCAAACCTATATAACAAGGAAGGTCTGCCGGCATCTTGCTTTCGAACGGATAAGTAGAATTTCCCCGATAAAAAAATAATTCTAGGAGTATAAAAAATGAAAAATAAATATTCATTACTATGGCTGTCTTTTTTTGTTATATCGGTTGCCAGTGCAAATGATACCGTAATCAAACTTAATAATGTAGGCCTAAACCCTGACATGCAGCACCAACCTGACTCGGTTGCCCTGGACAATGAATATGTCAGAGTTATGCGTAATTCTACAGCTTTTGAGTTGCCGGAAACTGTTGGTTTTGGCACACGGCTTATCGTTGCTCTTGACAAAGTGAAAATCCATTCCAGCAGGGGCAAAATAACGATGAAACGCGGAGAAGTTGTCGTGTTCAAGGCTGGTGAATCCTATTCATTGTCGGCAGGTGAGTTCTTCGAAGTGGTATTCAAAACAAATCACCCGCCCATAAAAGGGCCGGAAGAATGGTTAGAACCCCTAAAAAACGCAATAGTTTATGAGGATGAACAGTTCCGCGTATTCGAAGAAAGGCTTGCTCCCGGCGATACACGTGAAATGCACAGCCATGCAGAGCGTGTTGTTATTCGCCTCAATCCAGCCCGCCTTACTGATCCCCGATTCAATCCTGACGGAACCACAAAGGGCAGCCTACAGGTCCCAAACACAGTGAGATTTGCTCAGCCTGTTGTCCACGTCGTTAAGAATATAAGTGAAGTACCCTTGTTTAATATCGTTATCGAATTTAAATATCCTCATTAACGTTTCCTTTATGAAAAACAGGGCCGTCACAAAACTTATTCCGAATTTATCTGACATTCAGGTTCTCGCATTTGTTGATTCAAAAACAGAGCTCAGTAAATGGGGTGAGAGATTTAGGTTTTTCCTTTCTTTTAGATGAAATTTGAAATTATCAACCTGACAATTATGAAAAAAAATCTGATTTTGATTTTTACTGTTCTTCCCCTTTTGGCTCCACTGGAAGCTCAGAATATTTTAAAAACTTCAGGCATTTATCAAAACAATCGGGAGCCATTGATTCGAAAGCCATTACTCAGGCTAAACCAATAACCTAAGAAAACCTTCGCAGATGCGTAATTTGTATAATCTCATTATAAGAAAAAGGCTCTTTTACCTTGTGCTAATTCTATTGGTAACTTCATTGAACCTGAAAGAAGTTGAATCTGCGGTAGTAGACTTACATAAATACAATCCTATTATCTCGGGACACAATGCTGATCCCAGTATTTGCCTTGTTGGCGACAACTACTTTCTGGTTACGAGTTCCAATGAGTATTTTCCGGGAATTCCGATTTATCAAAGTAAAGATCTGGTCAACTGGAAGATGATCGGTCATGTGTTGAATCGTCCATCTCAACTGAATCTTGACAGTGTGGCCTGTACAAAAGGCGTTTTCGCCCCAACTATCAGGTATAATAAGGGGATTTTTTATGTGGTTTCAACCCTAACCGGAGTGGAGGAGGGTAAACCGGCAGGTAATTTTATCGTTACAGCCAAAAATCCTGAAGGTCCATGGTCAGACCCTGTTTGGCTAAAGGATGCAAAGGGGATTGATCCTTCTCTCTTCTTTGATGAAGACGGGAAAGTCTACTATCAGGGCAATTATTCGCCCCAACCCAAAAAATGGAGCAATCACCGCAACATCTGGATCCAGGAATTTGATGTGAAGAATATGCAGTTAATTGGCAATAAAGTGGATATTCTCGATGGTCGCGATTTTTATCAAAAAGGTAATATTGACGGGGGATTAAACGAAGGGGTAGACTTTTTTGAGGCTCCCCATTTATATAAAAAGGATGGGAAATACTACCTTATAGCTGGCCATGGCGGAACATTTCAAAACCATGCTGTATCGGTCTGGCGGAGTGATCATGTTTTTGGACCCTACGAAATAAATCCTGCCAATCCGATTCTTACTCATCGAGATTTACCTGCAAACCACCCTATTACCTCTACCGGACATGCGGACCTGGTGCAAACACAAACCGGGGAATGGTGGATGGTTTACCTTGGCAGAAGACCTTACGGAGGTGAGATTCACATTTTGGGAAGGGAAACGTTTTTGTCGCCGGTCGGCTGGACTGCTGCATGGCCTGTTGTTAACCCCTACGGAAATATTGGACGAGGAGAATTATATCTTCAAAAACCAAACCTGAAAGAGAAAAAATGGAATTCAATAATGGCAAAAGATGAGTTTAATTGTAAATTATTGGATCCCCGCTGGACCTTCATTCGCACCCCCCATTCACCATGGTGGTCGTTAAGCGACCGGAAAGGATTTTTACGGTTGCACTTACGTCCCGAAATAATATCGGGGATCGTAAACCCATCGTTTATGGGTCGAAGGCAAGAAAGTCCCAATTGTTCAACAACAATTAAAATGGAATTTGTCCCTGCAACTGACAATGAAGAAGCCGGGTTGGTTGTTGAACGCGACAAGGATAACTATTTCAGGTTTATATTGGGAAAAGAGGCCGGACAAACAGTTTTGTGCCTTTTTCAGCGAAATGGTGCAAAACCGGAAGATGAGCTGATCGCCAAATCGGGTGTTAGTACAGGTTCGGTTTATTTGAAAATTTCAGCCGAGGGAGTTTTTTACACCTTTAGTTATTCCTTGAATGGCAAAGAATGGTACGTTTTGAAAGATAAATTGGATGGCTCCTTTTTGGGAATGGCTGGTGCAGGGCGATTTACCGGAACGTTCATTGGAATATATGCCTCTGCAAATGGCAAAGGAAGTCAAAATCATGCTGATTTTGACTGGTTTGAATATATAGATTGAAATAGGATTGGTTTGATGTTTTGAAAATGGTGCTTCCCCGGAATAATCAGGCCTCATCTGAGTTCATGTCTTCATTATCAGGCGGAGTTCAGGTTGTAACCGGGAAAGGTTTGATAGGCGAAACATCGGTAAATTTTGTTGCAATACCATATTTTACCTGGCAAAACAGGGGTGTGTGCCAAATGAGTACGCTTCTCATCGAAAATGCAAGTCTTATTGAAAATGAGCAGAATACCCAGGGAGAAATTAATACAGATGGTTGACGATCCTTATGAATTAAAAACACTCGAAAAAAACAGTAATCAATTTAAAGAACTAAAAAACAGATTAACTCAACACATCCGGGCTTCCGGTGCAGTTTCATGGCAAAAAGCTGTATATTGGTAAACTGATTTAATTTATTAATGAAATGAAATCCATAAGTTTTAAATTAGCAGCAATTACAGCCTGCATTTCAACAGCATTCTCCTGTCAGAAAAACACAACAGTCTCAACGGAAAGTTATCCGGAAATCCCGAATGTGATTTTCATACTGGCCGATGATTTGGGCTACGGCGATTTGGGATGCTATGGCTCAAGTTGTAACCGGACTCCGAATCTCGACAATTTAGCCCGTCTCGGCGTCCGTTTTACAGACTCCTATGCTGCCGCATCCATCTGCTCTCCTTCCCGCGCAGCGCTTCTTACCGGCAGGTACCCGCTGAGAATGGGGATAAACGGTGTGTTTTTCCCTGAAAGCTTCTCAGGTATCGATACTTCTGAAGTTACCATAGCCGAAGCTTTGCATAAGGCCGGTTATTATACCGGAATAGTAGGGAAATGGCACCTGGGACACCAACATGCTTTTCTCCCGCTTCAGAACGG
>JAIFNN010000040.1 GCA_020047715.1 Bacteroidota bacterium
CTGATTTGCTCCCATCGCAACCTGAGCTACATAAACATATCCATATGTAATTGCCATCATTCCTAGATCTTTCTTCCTTACTTTTTTGCCCGATGTTGCAAACTTCGCAACGGCACCAACCGGAGTAGATTTCGAAGACTGGCCACCCGTATTGGAATACACTTCAGTATCCATGACCAACACATTAACATCTTCACCAGAAGCCAAAACGTGATCGAGTCCGCCGTAACCGATATCGTATGCCCAACCGTCGCCACCAAAAATCCACTGTGATTTCTTAATGAGATATTGTTTAAGGTTAAGAATATCGGTTGTAGCTTTTGATTTTTCCTTTTCACAAGCATCGATAACCAATTTAGCAGCTTCTTTCGACTCTGCTGCTTTATCTTTGGCTGCGAGCCATGCTTCAAATGCAGCTTTCAGATCGGCTGATGCGCCATTCTTAATCTCAGCGGTCATAATCATACTAATCCTATCGCGCATCTGACTAACGCCCAACGACATACCAAATCCGTATTCTGCATTGTCCTCAAAGAGGGAGTTTGCCCAAGCGGGGCCTTCGCCTTCGCTGTTAATACAATAAGGGGTAGATGGTGCTGAACCGCCATAAATAGAAGAACAACCCGTTGCATTGGAAACCATCATTCTGTCGCCGAAAAGTTGAGTAATCAACTTAATATAAGGTGTTTCGCCGCAACCCGCACAAGCTCCGGAGAACTCGAAGAGAGGTTTGGCAAACTGAGTATTTTTAATTGCAGCATCTTTTGGAAGCAGGGTATCTTTGTAGGTAACCTTGTTACCAAGATAGTTCCAGTTTTCCACTTCAATCATTTGGCTTTCCAAAGGCTTCATGATGAGGGCCTTCTCTTTGGAAGGACAAACATCAGCACAGTTTCCACATCCGGTGCAATCAAGAACCGAAACCTGCATTTTGTATTGGAGGCCGGCTAATGATTTCCCATTGGCAGCAACTGTAACAGCACCTGCAGGCAGGCCTTTCATCTCTTTCTCATCAAGTAGGAAAGGACGTATGGCAGCGTGGGGACACACATAAGAACACTGGTTGCACTGAATACAATTTGCCGATTGCCATTCAGGAACATTGACTGCAATACCACGTTTTTCGTACTGAGTGGTTCCTGCAGGGAAGGTCCCATCTTCTCGGCCCATGAATGCGCTTACCGGAAGATCGTCGCCTTTTAGATGATTGATTGGCTCAACAACATTTTTAATAAAATCGGGAAGATCCCTTGAATCGGTTTCCTTACTGATTGCAATTTTCGACCAGCTTGCAGGAACCTCAACTTTTATAACCTCTCCTCCCCTGTCTACAGCTGCGTTGTTCATTGCAACGACTTCTTCACCTTTTCTTCCGAAAGATTTAACGATAAACCTTTTCATTTCATCAACTGCCAACTCGTAAGGAATCACGTTGGCAATTTTGAAGAAAGAAGCTTGCATAATAGTATTGGTACGATTACCCAAACCCAGCTCCTCGGCAATCCGGGTTGCATCGATGATATAAAAGTTGATGCTATTGTCGGCAAGGTACTTCTTCATCGAATCAGGCAACTTTTCAACTGCTTCTTTAGCATCCCATGAACAGTTTAAAAGAAACATTCCTCCTTTTTTCAATCCCTTAAGCATATCGTACTTGTAGATATAGGAAGGGACATGGCAGGCAACGAAATCAGGTGTTCCAACAAGGTATGGCGCCCTGATAGGCTGATCGCCGAAACGAAGGTGAGAGGTTGTTATACCTCCAGATTTTTTGGAGTCGTATGCAAAATATGCCTGACAGTATTTATCTGTAGATTCACCAATGATTTTGATGGAGTTTTTGTTTGCACCAACGGTACCATCAGAACCGAGTCCATAAAATTTGGCTTCGTAAGTACCTTTTTTTACCACTGATATCTCAGGAAGCAAAGGCAGGGAAAGGAAACTAACGTCATCGGTAATACCTACGGTGAATCGGTTTTTCGGTTCTTTCATTTTCATGTTATCGAAAACCGAAAGCATCATAGCTGGAGTGGTATCTTTTGAACTTAAGCCGTATCGTCCGCCAACAACTATAGGGGCGTTTTCTCTTCCGTAAAAAAGATCGCGTACATCAAGGTAAAGAGGTTCGCCATTGGCGCCTATTTCCTTTGTGCGATCGAGAACAGTTACTCTTTTAACGCTTTTAGGTAATACTTTGAAGAAATATTTTCCGGAGAAAGGACGATAAAGGTGAACAGAGACCAAACCAACTTTTTCGCCTTTTTCAACCAGCATATCAATAACTTCCTGAATTGTCTCAGTAATTGAGCCCATTGCAATGATGATGTTTTCAGCATCCTTAGCACCGTAATAGGTAAAGGGATGATACTCACGACCAGTCATTTTAGTAATCTGCTGCATGTAATCTTCAACCAAGTCGGGTAAGCCTTCATAAAAACCGTTGGCCGCCTCTCTGGATTGGAAATAAATATCAGGATTTTGCGCGGTTCCGCGGGTTACAGGGTGTTCAGGATTAAGTGCTTTATCGCGGAATGCCTGCACTGCTTCAAAATCAAGCATTGATGACAATTGGTCCATTGCCGGGTATTCAACTTTCTGAATTTCATGGGAGGTACGGAAACCATCAAAGAAATGAAGGAATGGAACCTTTGATTTAATTGCAGCCAGATGCGCTATGCCCGCAAGGTCCATGATTTGCTGCACACTACCGGTAGCCAGCATAGCGAACCCTGTTTGGCGTGCACTCATTACGTCGCTATGATCGCCAAAGATTGAGAGCGCCTGGGCAGCAAGACTTCGAGCTGAAACATGGAATACAGCAGGCAAGAGCTCACCGGAAATTTTATACATGTTTGGGATCATAAGTAACAATCCCTGGGATGCAGTAAAGGTTGATGAAAGGGCTCCACTCTGCAAAGAACCATGGAGAGCACCCGCTGCCCCACCTTCAGATTGCATTTCAGCCACTTTTACAACTTCACCAAAAATATTCTTTTTTCCATAAGCAGCCCATTCATCAATGTACTCTGCCATGGTTGAAGAAGGAGTGATGGGATAAATGGCAGCTACTTCGCTAAACATGTAAGCAATGTAAGCCGCTGCATAGTTACCGTCACAGGTCACAAAATTCTTTTTATCAGCCATTTCAGTATATTATATTAAGTAGTTATAAAACAATTAATTAACTAAAAAACAAACGAATTACAAAATTACTATAATTGCTGATATTTTTTAAGTAAAAATACGGGATGGGCCTTATTCATATTAATTTCAAATAAGGTTGGTTATACCTGACAGGTTTATAAACCTGTCAGGTATAACCAAAAAAAAATCCCTCCGTAGGTCCGGAGGGATTTCAAAAAGAAGCACATTCTTCCAAAAAATTTATTCGCTATTCATCGAAATCAGGAATTCTTCGTTCGAATCGGTTTTAGACATGCGGTCAGAAATAAAATCCATCGCCTCAACAGAAGTCATATCACTGAGGTAATTACGTAAAACCCAAATTTTGTTGAGGGAATGCTTATCCAGCAGAAGATCTTCGCGACGGGTGCTGGATGCATTGATATCCACAGCCGGCCATACGCGTTTGTTGGCTAGTTTTCTGTCGAGTTGAAGCTCCATATTACCCGTTCCTTTGAACTCTTCGAAAATCACATCGTCCATTTTCGAACCGGTCTCGGTAAGAGCAGTTGCTATAATGGTAAGCGATCCACCGTTTTCAATGTTCCTGGCGGCTCCAAAGAATCGTTTTGGTTTATGCAAAGCATTTGCATCAACACCCCCGGAAAGAACTTTGCCGGATGCTGGTGCTATGGTATTGTAGGCGCGAGCCAAACGGGTTATCGAATCGAGTAGAATAACTACATCGTGTCCGCATTCAACCATCCTCTTGGCTTTCTCCAAAACGATGTTGGCAACTCTTACATGTCTTTCTGCAGGCTCATCGAAAGTGGAAGAGACCACTTCTGCATTTACGTTACGAGCCATATCGGTTACCTCTTCAGGTCTTTCGTCAACCAACAAAATTATAAGGTAAACTTCAGGGTGATTGGCAGCAATTGCATTTGCAATGTTCTGAAGCAACACTGTTTTACCGGTTTTAGGCTGAGCCACAATCAGACCTCTCTGGCCTTTCCCTATCGGAGCGAACATGTCTACAACCCTTACAGACAAGTTGTTGTGTCCGGGACCCACAAGGCTGAATTTCTCATTGGGAAATAAAGGTGTCAAGAAATCAAAGGGGATACGGTCGCGAATAAAATCGGGAGTACGTCCGTTAATTTCCTCAACTTTTATCAAGGGGAAATATTTTTCTCCTTCTTTTGGGGGACGAATAGCACCTCTTACATTATCGCCGGTTTTTAAACCGAAAAGCTTAATCTGGCTTTGTGAAACGTAAATATCATCAGGGGAGTTCAGGTAATTATAATCGGCTGATCGCAGGAATCCATAACCGTCGGGCATAATTTCAAGCACGCCGGAAGAAACAATTATTCCCTCAAAATCATAACGGTCGTTCTGTCTTTTCTCAGGTCTCTCCCCTCTTTCGGGCCTTTCGGTCCGTGCATTTGGATCCTGATTTTCGTTCCTGTGCTTTCTTTCTTCTCGGGGGGCTGATGTTTCCTGATTTCCGTTAAAAGGCTTCCTTTCTTCGCGCTGAACGCTTTGGTTCGGTTTAAATTCCTCAGTAACGGGTACATCAATGGTTACTTCTTCGCTCCCATTTTCGGCTATGTCAGGTAATTTCACAGACTCATGTGGCCTGTTGCCATCAGCCTGAGAAGGTTTACCCGGTTTGACAAATCTTGGCTTTTTAAAATCCTTTTTAGGGAGGTTTTGCGCATTTGAACGGTTATCAGGACTTGTCCTGATTTCTGGAACCGGTCTTACCTCGGGAGTTGGCCTTGCTTCAGGATTTGTCCGAAGATCGGCATTTGTCCTGTTATCCAGATTTGTCCTCGTTTCCTGGTTCCTTCTTTTGTAATCGCGAGGCTTGCCTTCCTTGGACCTTTCTGCGGTTGCTGGAGGATTTTGAGGAGCTGATTCCTTTCTAACTGACTTTACCTCTGAGGCTGCAATGGCTTGCTGATCGAGGATTTTGTAAACAAGCTCCTGCTTTTTGAAGGATTCAACCCGTTTAATTTTCAGTTCTTTAGCTACTTCTCTGAGTTCGGGAAGAAGCTTCTTATTCAATTCAAGAATATCGTACATGTGTGGTAAAAATGTGGGAATTAATTATATTATGGTATAAAATACAAAGATTGTGAATCATAAAATGATTGCAGATAAATCTATAGTAAGGGAAATGATTGAAATAGTTAAATAGGGTATGGAAATTCTATGCAATATTAACTGATTTACATATGACTACCAAATAATTTTAATATTTTATGGGACCATGTCTTAGTGTTAAAAAAAAATTAATGAAAACCCGCTAAAAGCCCCAATGATATTCTCATCGATAGTTTGACTAATGGCCCATGCCATTTATACTATTTCAAAACAAAGTAACTCAACATGGAATTTCCCTGAACAAAATATAGGTTTTCAGAATCAATTCCATCAGGAAATTGAACAAGCCTTCGAATCTATTGTTAAATATTATTAATCGGCTACAGTCTGATTTGAAAACCTGTAAAAGAACCTTATAATCATCAGTGAATCAGAGTAAAAAAAAGTTTACAAATCTTGGATTGAAATGTAACCTTAAAAAAACTCATTCGTATAAAGAGCATTCAAAAAATACTGGCTAACGTTATGAGACAACTCAAAATCATTAAGCAGGTTACCAACCGCGAAACTCCTTCCCTCGACAAGTATTTGCATGAAATTGGAAAAGTAGATCTTATTTCAGCTGAGGAAGAAGTTGAGCTGGCTAGGCGAATACGAAAGGGCGACAAAGAAGCGCTTGAAAAACTGATCAAAGCGAATCTGCGTTTTGTGGTGTCAGTGGCAAAACAATACCAGAATCAGGGATTAAGTCTACCCGACCTTATTAATGAAGGAAACCTTGGGCTTATTAAAGCGGCTCAGAGATTTGATGAAACCCGAGGATTTAAGTTTATTTCATATGCCGTTTGGTGGATCCGCCAATCCATACTTCAGGCATTAGCTGAGCAGGCCCGCATTGTGAGACTCCCGCTGAATAAAATCGGCTCTATAAATAAGATCAACAAGACGTTTAACGAGTTGGAGCAGCTTTATGAGCGCGAGCCTACTATTTTGGAAATTGCTCAGGCAATGGAGCTCATACCTGAAGATGTTAAAGATGCCTTGCGCTCCTCGGGTCGTCATATTTCCATGGACGCTCCCCTTCAGGAAGGTGAGGACGGAAACCTTTATGATGTGTTATTGAATTCCGACACACCCAGTCCCGATAAGGGTCTAATGACCGAATCTCTCCGAAAAGAAATTGAGAGGGCTTTATCTACGCTCACATATCGAGAGGCTAGCATCATCAGGCTTTATTTCGGACTCAACGGCAAGCATCCTCACACACTCGAGGAAATTGGCGAGGAATTCAACCTTACCCGTGAAAGGGTCAGGCAGATTAAGGAGAAGGCTATTAAGAGGCTTAAACATACAACGCGCAGCAAGATTCTGAAGTCTTATTTGGGATAATGTTTATATTTGAGGAAAAATAAGACTAATGCCCATAATTGCACCGTCCATACTTACAGCAAATTTCCTCAGGTTAGAGGAAGAGCTACATATGCTTAACATTAGTAAAGCAGATTGGATTCATCTTGACATAATGGATGGTATCTATGTACCCAATATATCTTTTGGATTTTCGATAATACGACAGATTAAAACCCTCACGAAAAAACCTTTGGATGCACACCTGATGATAATCGATGCAGACCGATATCTCAAGGAATTTAAAGATTCCGGCGTCGACCGGTTAACGGTACATCTAGAAGCCTGCACACATCTAGACAGAACCATTTCGGAAATATCAAACCTAGGCATGAAGCCAGGAGTAGCTCTTAATCCGCATACATCCCTTGAAGGGTTGCAATATATTCTGCCCAAACTAAGCATGGTTCTTATAATGACCGTAAATCCGGGCTTCGGAGGACAGAAATTCATCGATTATTCGTACGAGAAGGTTCGAAAGCTAAAGGATATGATCCTCGATAGTGGGGCTTCTACCCTTATTCAGGTTGATGGCGGAGTAAGCAAATCCAACATAAAACCTCTCTTTGATGCCGGTGTTGATGCATTCGTTGTTGGAAACACAATTTTCTCTTCATCCGATCCGTTGGTCATGATTGAGGACCTCAAAGAAATGAATAATCTCAGTTAATTGTAAACCCTTTTTTAGACCGCCTGGATGTTTTTGAGGATAGACTATCTGAGCTAAACCCCATCAAGAAAATCCTGCAGATACGAGAAATATGGTGTAAGTTTTCCCTTTTCTGCTATTGTTGCCCTTTTTATAACAGAGGGATCAGAAATACCCAGTATTGAGGGGATTACATCCGAAGCAAGTTTTTCCCCAAAATCGCCTGAGGCATCTCGTGGTAACTCTCCTGGAAGGTTATCAACCGACATTACCGTAATATTTAGCAGGTCAAATGCCTTCGATTCCAAACCTGTAATGGCATTATACCCATAAAAAGGATCCTGGATGGTGGATGCGCGTATGGTTGAGGGGATAGGGCCATCTATGTCGCAAGAAACATCCGCAATAATCCGTAATCGGAATCCAGGCTGTAGCATATCACTGCGAGTCATTAATACCGGTGAGCGAGGATCCCAAAAATGACATGCGATAAATATATCAGCCGCGTGCGCAAAGGGGAGAAAGGAATTTTCATATTCCTGAGGATTGCTGAAAAAATGCTTCAGATCGAAAGGATCGTTCTTGCGATGTTTAACATAATGTATCGGATCCAATTGGGTATAAATATTCCCCTCTTCAACAGCAAGAAAATTTTCGGGACTTACTTTCTTAAATCCAGCGTTGTCAAGAATTTCCATTGCCCCACCTGCAACCCGGCCTCCCCCGGTAAGAACAATTTTCTGATCCTCTACACGTAATTCCGACAAATGTTCCATTAGTTCAGCTTTATCCTTGCATTGCCAGGCTGGTTTAAGTTCAAACCTATTGTATCTTTTACCGTATGCACGCAAGGCATTATATGCACCAACAAATCCTGCCCATCGACCAAATGCGACAATCCTGATGCCGTTGTTATCGGTCAGGTATTCGTAATCAATCAACTGAATGTTCCTATTTATTAAGGTCCGTAGCAATTCAAGATTATGCCTTTGCTTTTTTGCAGTGTGAGAAAAAAACATATAAGCTTTGCCTTCAATAAGATATTCAGGTTTAACTTCCTTTACTCCAATCAAAAGACTGCAATGATCAATGTTTTCTTGCACACTTACACCTTGCTTCAGGTATTCGTGATCTGAAAAGCACCTGTTTTCGTCGGGCTGAATGCAAATACTAAGTTCGGAATAACGATCCATCATTTGCCTGCATTGAAGTGGTGTGAATGGAACCCGGCGGTCGCGTGGGCTCTTGGTCTCTCGGAGAATAGCTATGTTCATTTTTTGTTTTTGATTGGACTAAAATACATAAATTTACTTCGGCTTAAAACATGCTTTTAAACTGATTAGGCTTCGAGGTTGGACGAACAGGCGAATTTGGGTCTGGGGATTTATTAAAACCGGAAATATTCAATAGGATAGTGTTCATATATAAATGATAAAGTGATACAGGCAAAATGGGAGCACTTCCAGCATATCATTATTAAGAAAAAGTACCTATTCACCTTATTATAAAAAACTCTAATCTGTTGAATTTAATTATTAATCAGCATATTATACAAGGTGAATAGATTACAAAAATAAAAATGCTTTTGAAATTGTTTTCACAGAGTGGCTTAAAGCAATAAAAAATGAAAAGTGTAAAAATCACCAAAATAATAAAAGTTGGGCAGGATTCTTTCCTGTTAAGTTTTAAGAGGGATTTTGAGTTTGTTGCCGGACAGGTGATTGGCATAAATATCGGAGAGGCGCAGCCTGCCAGATTATACAGCATAGCCAGTGGGAGCAGCGAAGAAGAAATAAAAATCCTTTTTAACCTTAAAGATGATGGTTATCTAACTCCTCGTTTAGCAGTCGGCAAACCGGGCGACACAATACAAATCTCACCTCCATTCGGCAGGTTTGTCTGCAACGAAAAAGAAGCCTATTGGATCGCTTCAGGAACTGGCATTGCGCCCTTTGCCTCGATGATATTCAGCGGAATAGCAGAAAGAAAAATCCTGATTCACGGAAGTCGGTTTCTTTCGAACTTCTATTTCCAAAACGAAATTGCTCCCATAATGGAGGCTCGCTATATACGTTGCTGTTCGGCAGAATCGGGAGAAGGGATTTATTCCGGACGCTTGACCCAATATTTACGGGAACAAGAAAATCTGGCTATAGATAATAAATATTACCTTTGCGGGAGCGCAGAAATGGTTGTAGACACGCGCGACATCCTTATAAGTAAAGGAATACCTTACGAGAACATTATAGCAGAGATATATTTTTAGATGGAAAAAGAGAATCTTTTCGGCAAAACGCTTAACGAACTTCAGGAGATCTGTTCCCGGCTCGGTTTGCCACGCTATTCCGCGCGGCAGATTTCCGAATGGCTATATCAAAAAGAGTTATGGGGTATTGACGGAATGACAAATCTGTCGCTTAAAAACCGAACAATTCTTAAGGAGCAGTTTAATCTGGGGATTACCCTTCATTCAAAAGTTCAGGAATCGGTTGACGGAACGAAAAAATATCTTTTCCCAACCAAAACAAATAAATTTATTGAGGCAGCCTATATCCCGGAAACCGACAGGGCTACGCTTTGCGTCTCTTCGCAAATTGGTTGCAAGATGGGTTGTTTGTTCTGCATGACAGGGAAACAAGGATTTCAGGGCAATCTTACTTCGGGGGAGATACTAAACCAGGTAAAAGCCCTTCCGGAAAGGGAAATGCTATCGAATATTGTCTATATGGGTATGGGCGAGCCACTCGACAATACAGAGGAAGTGCTAAAAAGTCTTGAGATATTCACATCCGAATGGGGATTTGGAATGAGTCCAAAAAAAATAACAGTCTCTACAATTGGCATAATTCCTGCTTTGGAAACCTTTCTCAACCGATCGGACTGTCATCTTGCTATTAGTTTGCACACTCCCTTCGACGATGAGAGAAGAAAACTGATGCCGATACAGAATGTTTATCCTATTGAAGATGTAATTCAGTTTGTGAAGCAGTTCGATTGGGCAAAGCAAAGAAGGGTATCAATTGAATACATAATGTTCAAAGGTTTGAACGACACCTCCCGTCATGTGAATCAGCTTGCACGGCTTCTTAACGGATTAAAATGCAGAATTAACCTGATACGCTTTCACCCCATACCCGATACCCCCCTCGAAAGCACCGAAGTAAATGACATTATAACTTTCAGGGACAAGCTCAATGCAAAAGGAATCACAGCTACCCTTAGGCGATCTCGCGGGGAGGACATTTATGCTGCCTGTGGCATGCTATCGACCAAAGAGCTTCTGAAAAAAGACAAGACGGATTATTAATAATCCTATTTTAACCTCTCTTCGACTCTTTCCCAGTTAACAATATTCCAGAATTCAGTTATGTAATCGAGCCTCCGATTCTGATAATCCAGATAGTATGCATGTTCCCACACATCACAGGTAAGAAGTGGGATCAGGTTTTCCAATAAGGGGTTCCAAGCGTTGGATCCTTGTTTGATTTTTAGTGAACCGTCGGAGTGTAAGACAAGCCATGCCCAACCTGATCCAAAAAGTGTTAGCGATGCTTGGGAAAATTGGTCCTTGAAACTTTCAAACGACCCGAAATTTTTCACGATTAACTGGAGAAGTCTTCCCTTTGGCTCGGATTTTATGGGTGAGCGAAGGGATTCCCAATAGAAGGTGTGATTCCATACCTGTGCGGCATTATTAAAGATTCCGCCTTCGGATCCAAGAATAAGCTCTTCGAGGGTTTTTTGCGCCATTTCCGAGCCTTCGGTAAGTTTGTTGAGATTGTTTACATAGGTCTGATGATGCTTGAGGTAATGAAATTCCAGTGTTCTTTCGGAAATCATCGGCTCAAGAGCATTCATAGTAAATGGCAGGGGTGGTAGTTGAAAGATCATGATTTATTGGTTTTTACAATTGCAAATTTAAGTCTTTTCTTAACCGAATGCCACTGTTTGTATAGGTTTAGCAACACTAATGACGCGGCAATTATGAACATCCCAAGCAAGGCATAAATATTTATTTTTTCACCGGGGAGGATAATCCACGCCAGCACAGCACCCAAAAGCGGGATCAGGAACTTCCAGAAATTAAGATCTGAGACTTTTACTCCCGGTCGCTTCAGAAGAATAAACCAGATTGAAATTGCCACCGCCGATAGAGCGCTCAGATAAAACAGCGAATAATAATAAGGGGGCGGTTGCCTAAGGGCAGTGAATCCTTCCAAAGGAATTGAAACCAGATACAACAGCAATCCACCAAAAAGCATACTGGATGAGCTTAGCACCAGTGCGGGAATTTTTCGCCCATCTTTTGCAACAAACACATTTGAAAAGCCGGCAATTATATTTACCAGAATTAAAAAGATAATCCCGCTGATTTCCGCTTCCCCGGAAACACTGAAATTTTCCCTTCCGAGACTCACAAGAATGATACCCGAAAATCCAAAGAAATAAATTAAAAGTTTTTTCCAGTTCAGAGAATCCCCCGGCATGAGAAAATGGGCTACAAATGCAATGAATAAAGGCTGAGCCCCTATAATAATTGCGGCCAGAGATGCTGGGACTCTGTTTATCCCCTGATAAAAAAGAGCATACTGAAGGAATGTCTGAAGGAGTGAAATCAGCACAACAATTTTCCAATGCTTGCGAATTGCTGAAAAATAAGTTGCCAATCCCCCTACGAAAGGTAGAATCAACAATCCGGAAATCATGAAGCGCAAACCGGCAAAATTCAGGGGTGTTGTATACTCCAAACCGATTTTTATCCCAACAAATGCAGAGGCCCAAAGCAAACAAGCAAATATAGCGGGAATACTGGTACTGGTTCGCTTTATAAGCATTCTGAACTTGCTAAAACTCTTTTAGCGAAACATCCCAAGGATTCTTCTCCGTTGAAACAGGTTTAATAATAAAACTATAACCCAGCGGACGGAAGGGTATTGAATATTTCGCATGTGTAAAAGCGCCCCATGAGTCATCTCCCCCGACACCCATCTGAGCCAAGTCAATATTCAGGAACACCTCATCGCGTTTCACAAGGTCGGTTGCATGAGAGCCGTCTCTTTTTGGACGGGTGAGATCCTCTACACTATAATGAAGCGCAGAAAAAGAAACAAGCTCTACTGCCTGGAACATAAGTCCGCTGTTATTGGCGTCTTTCAAGAAAAGCCAGCGGGTATCGGTTTTATAACCATTCTCTTGCGGAGCAATGTAGGGTACATACTGATCCGTTACGGTGCTTGAAAAATGTCCAACGAATGCTGATGTGTTCCGGTCGTTATAGTTTTCATGGGGACCTCTGCCGAACCATTCAAGATTTTCAAATGCAGGAGTAAGCGCAATGCTCATACCAAAACGGGGCATTCCTGGAAAGTCTTTGCCAGCCGGCTCCATATACATTCCAACACGCATCTCGCCAGCACCATTTACCTCATAATTTATATATAGGCTCGCCTCAACATCAGGGAGCCAATAATCGACATCGACCACAAAAAATTTGTTTTCGTCCATTTGATAACTGAAATCCCTAAGAACTGCATTTTTAGCTGCGTTTTTCCATACCGCTAACCTTTCATGCATATTGTTTCCAAAATCGTTTTCAGTGGGTCCGCGCCAGAAATTCGGTAGCAATGCACCGCTGTTAATCTTCTTTCCGTCAACAAACATCGAATGCAGAAATCCATCAGTTTTACTGAACTCAAACACGGTTTTCCCTGCCTGGATGGTGAGAACGGTTTTAGATTCGGTAACAACTTTGTCACCACGGTCTTCTGTTTTCTTGTCAGCATTGACATCCCCACCAGGAAACGGGAATTGTTCCATGGCGAAAATATGTCCTGCCGGAATAAGGGGCTGATTGTGATCAACAAAAGCTGTGAAGTTTATGAAATACTCAAGCCCGGGTTTAGGTGTGAAAGGCTTTACATCCAGATTCAAAATTTTGCTTGTGCCGGGGGCAATTTCCGGATTCAGTATCATTCCATCCTGAATCACTTTTCCCTCACCTTCAATCTCCCAGTAGATCGTAAAATTACTAAGATTTATAAAATCGTATTTATTCATTATCTCAACCTTATCCATTGCAAACCCAACAGATTTGAAAGCAATGTTCTGGTAGACTTTTTTCACTTCTGTCAATTTGGGATATGGAGTGCGATCGGGAAAAACCAGGCCATTAAGACAGAAGGTCCCATCGCTGGGGATATCGGCAGGGCCATAATCGCCACCGTAAGCCCAATATTTTCTGCCGTCGGGCGTATATTTTGCAATTCCCTGGTCTACCCAATCCCATATTGAGCCACCCTGGAGCTGATCATTGCTTTCGATCACATCCCAATAATCCTGAAAGTTGCCGGTACTGTTCCCCATGGCATGGGCGTACTCGCACATAATCAGCGGCTTGGTCCTTATTCTCTCAGCATATTTCACAAGGGTACTGATGGGAGGATACATCGGACATTCCAGGTCGGTGTTTCTGCCTCCTTCAGCTCTTTCGTAATGAACGGGACGGGAAAGATCGCGCGATTTAATAAAGTCATATGTGGCATCGAAGTTAACCCCATCGCCGGATTCATTGCCAAGCGACCACATGATGACGCAGGGATGATTTTTGTCGCGCTCGAGCATCCGCTGTGTGCGGTCGAGGTGGGAAAGTTTGAACAAAGGGTTGTTGCCCAAAGTCCGGTTGGGCTCATAACCCATTCCGTGGGCTTCGATATTTGCCTCGTCTATAACATACAAGCCATACTGGTCGCAAAGCTCATACCATCGTGGATCGTTTGGGTAATGGGATGTTCTTACGGTGTTGATGTTATTCTGCTTCATGAGCTGAACATCACGCAACATCATATCTTCCGAAACTACATGACCGTTGAACTCATCATGCTCGTGCCGGTTTACACCTTTTATCTTAATCGCCTTGCCGTTAAAAAGGTACAGGCCATTCTTGATCTCTGAAGAACGGAATCCTGTTTTAGTAGTGATTGCTTCAAGGATTTGTCCTTTCTGGTCTTTCAACTCTATGAGAAGCGTGTACAATTCGGGAGTTTCGGCCGACCATTTCCGGGGATTCTTCAGTTTGGCGCTGAATTTCAGGGGCAAAGACTTCTCTTCTTTAAACCTGATTTCGGAGGATTGGTTCAAAACAGGGATTTCATCGCCGGCTTTGTTGAACAAGCTAACGGCAACGGAATAGCTTCCTTTGGTTCTGCTATAATTGTTAACTGTTAAATCCAAGTCGAAAGTTCCATCGGTGTAATAATTTTCCAATCCCGCTTTACAAAAGAAATCAAACACATGGACTTTGGGGGTTGCAAATAGGTACACATCCCTCTCGATTCCGCTGATGCGCCAGAAATCCTGACACTCGAGCCATGCGCCATCCGACCAGCGGTACACTTCCAAAGCAATTGAATTCTCGCCAGGCTGCAGGTAGGATGTCAGGTTGAACTCAGCAGGAGTTTTACTGTCCTGACTGTAGCCAACTTTTTGCCCGTTTATCCAGATGTAGAAAGCTGATTTTACAGCTCCGAGGTGGATGAAAATTTCCTTCCCCTCAAAATTCTCCGGAAGCGTAAAGCTTCTTTTGTAGGACCCAACAGGATTATGCTCGGTTGGAACATCCGGTGGAGAAGGATTAGGGGCAAATTCATAGGTAGTGTTCACATAAATCGGGATGCCATAACCCTTTAGCTCCCAGTTGGAAGGAACAGCAATCTTATCCCATCCGGAAACATCAAAATCCTGCTTATAAAATTCCGCAGGTCTTTGGGCAGGATTATCGGAATAATGAAAAAACCATTCCCCGTTGAGCAATAAAAAGTTAGAACTTTTTGTCCGATCG
>JAIFNN010000061.1 GCA_020047715.1 Bacteroidota bacterium
ATGATATCATTGAAGTTAGCAGTGCTCAATTGTGCTTTAATTTTTAGTGGACACTAATGATATTCCATAGCTAATCCCAATATTTCCAACCAGAGCAGAGGGAGTAATATTGGTGTTTCCGAAAAGCTCGTCTTTGAGGTTCAGAATAAAGGCATTATAGCGTATTCCCGCTTCAAGCTCAATTCTTTCATAGGAGAATCGATTCAGTGCGAAAGCTGAGGTGCTTGCCACTGAAGACTGGTCAGGATAAAGGCCTCTGAGATTTTCTACTGATCCTGTATTGAAATCAGTACGGGTGGAATTACTCTCAACAAAATCGTAATAGTATTCAATGCCAGTTATCATCTTCCAGAACGGATAAAGATCAGAAACATTTTCCATTGTAAAACCATAACTGGTAACGACATCGGTTTCTTTTGTAAATAAAGGACTTAGTGTTTTTTGTTTTTCCCTTATTTCAAGCGAGCGTTGGACTGATGCAGTAGTAGTTATTTCTGAAAACAGGGAATTGTCTGATTTGGATTTTAGTTTTATGTAGTACAGATCCCTCTTTTGAGGATCGAATGAGTAAATGGTATGGCTCTTATCAATAAGCTTATGGTATAAAGGGACATCTTTCTGGTTTACTTGTTGCCATGCCAGGGTAAGCAGGTTTTTTTCCGAGAGTTTCAGGCTAATCTTCAGGTCGGCATCGTTTTCATTATAGGCTGTGTAGTTAAGTGTACCCAGGCCTTTTCCAGCTACGATATTCCCATAATTTTTCAGACTAAGTCCCCCGGCTATCGAGATTCTTTTTGCACTGACCTGTAGTTCAGCTCTTCCCGATTGTTCCATATTTGCTGAAACCATTTTCCCATACAGCAATCCATGAAACGCTTTGCCTTCAGCTGTAAATTCAGGTTGTTTTGTAAGGATGTAAATGGTTCCCCCAATTGCATCAGTTCCGTACTGCACGCTACCTCCTCCCCGAAGGACCTCGATACGATCAACCGAAAGGGGATCAATGGTATTAAGATATTGGTTTGGACCTGAGCGAAATGTAGCATTGTTCAGCCGTATTCCGTCGATTAAGATTAGCGTCTGATAACCGGTTAATCCCCTGATAAATGGTGAGCCTCCGCCGTTGTTGGTTTTTTGCATAAAAACTCCGCAGGTAGTTTCAAAAGCATCTGCCATTGATGTTTTTGAGTTGGCCCGGAGGAGGGGACTATTCAGAATGGAGATCGATGTAAGGCTATTGATGATTTTTTCGGGAAAACGGCTTCCAACCACAACGAGCTCATCGAAAAGTATTGTATCCGGGAGGGAAATGGGAATGCTATCTTTTTCAGATCCAAATGACAACTGAAAGGAAATTATTGAGAACAGAAGTATGCCAAACGCTTTATTGAATTCCATATGGCGTTATTTTTGAGTTGCTTGGAATAATAAATGATGGTTTGGGCTATCAATGTATTTTATTCTTTATCCATATCATCAGGGTTATCAAGTTTTGGTGAATCTGCAACAGCCTTCCAATCAAAATTCTCATCAAAGGGATCCAGTGCTTTTTGGGGATCAAAAATCCTGATATCAACCGGCAATGCGTGGTATGGGGTCAGATCAGGTTCGTCTGTAAACATTTCCCGCATATCGGTAGCGCCTGCATCATACTGGTTCAGGTAAGGAATCCCCAAAATGTTCCAGAAGGTTTTAAAAATACTTCCAAAGCTGTAATGAACATGGCTCACATGATTTTTCTTTGCATATGGAGAAATCATCATCAGGATACTTCGGTGAGCATCAACATGGTCGCGGCCGTCCTGCGCATCATCTTCGGTTACGAATATTGCCATGTTTTTCCAATAGGGAGTTGAGGAGAGAAATTCCACAATCCTCCCTAAAGCCAGGTCATTATCGCACATATAGCTTTCGCGGAACGGATATCCGGCATGCACCCTTTCTCCCGCACCGTGATCGTTTGGCAACAGAACTGAAATAAACTGTGGTGGTTCGCTATTTTTATCGATCCAGTTCTCACGGTATTCCCGAATAAAGATATCCGCCCTGAACTGGTCAGGAATAGCCATATTGTAGGTTGGATATAACTTTGATGAATTTGAATATACCGGAGCAGGAACAGGGTAGTTTACCAGATAACGAACTCCGGCATATTTAAGGGTTGAATCCTCATACGATGAAGCCAGCTCAAGACTAAAGCCGAAATTATGCAGTCTGATGTTGTTTCGTTCGAAATGCTCCCACATCGATCCGGCTTCATTGTAATCTTCCGGGTAAATGGCACCCGAGGCTCCAACAAAGGCAAACCTGCCGGGAGCCGAAGAATTCATTTTGAACGACCTGCCACCCCCATAGGATGCAGCAGTGCTTGTTTCGACCCATTCATTTGGATAGGTGCAGGTAAGCCAGCGGTGTCCATCAGCTGAGACATCCGCATCGACATAGAAATTGTCGGACATCGAGAACTCTTTTGCCAGGGCGTGATGATTTACCATAATATCGGCATTTTCAACCGATTTTGTTTTTTCCCTGTTTTTAAATGAGACTCCCATGCCATAGCGTGCCAGGGAAGAATCCCCATTGCCTTGTTCAATCTGGCCAAAAACCTCATCGTATGTACGATTTTCTTTGGAGATAAAAACGATGTATTTTATCGGAGATTCTTTTTCACCCGGGAATTGCGGGATTGGGTTTTCACTCTTCTTTGGATCCATTGCCTTGATATCAAAATTATTTTCCAGGACAATAGAGGTAAGTTCCGGCAATTTTTTCCTTTCGGGAACATCAATTATCGAAACCGTTCCAAACATCAGGTTTCCAATATAACTGCCATTGGGTCCTTTAATAAAACTGCTTCCTCCATTAGGTCCGCTTCCAAAGCCTTTGGCATTTGCAACCACCAGTTTTTTCCCGTCGGGAGTGACTTTTAATTTCGAAGGGAACCACCCGACAGGTATATGTCCAAGGACTTCAAAACTCTCTGCGTCGATTACACCGATTGCATTAATCCCGGACTCTGCAACATAAAGTGTTTTTTGATCCGGTGAGAGGGCAAGTCCAAAAGGGATTATTCCACGAAGGTTTTGGAAGCGCTCATCGATAAATAAATTTATGGAATGAACAATACTGTCTTTTTTTGGGTCAATAACCGAAACAAGGTCATTGTTTCCGTTGCTCACAAACACATATTTATCGCTTGCAACCAGGCTGTTAGGACTTGATCCGCCAACGGCAGGTATCCCTTCGATTTTTTCACCTACCTGATAACCCGTTTTGATTTTTGAGATAACATGGGCTGAATCTTCAAGATTGAGGACCCACACAGAAAATGACTCTGGAGCATGAGGATCGCCCAATCCGGGAACGGAAATAGAGTCATTTATTTTATATCCTTTTTCTCCTTCTTCTGAGAGGTAGGCTGAAGTTGGGAATTGCAGACCTGAAGTTTTCATGTTGTTACGATTTAGTCCCTCAAGAGGACTGTATTCGTACATCCCAACATTGGCTACAAAGAGTTTTTTTTCATCAGGGGAGAGGATTAGTCCAAATGGATATCTGCCAACAGGAACCCTGAATTTAAGTTTGTTTGTTTCAGCGTCAAGAACGTTAACGCAGAAATTTATTTGGTCTACAACATATAATGTTTTTCCTGCCTTATCCAAAACCATGTCGCCGAGGTATCCATCAGAGAAATTCCTGTTAGCTGAATTTACTGCACAATCAATTGAATCTGTTTTTTCTCCCGTGAGCAAATTGAAAACAAAAACTTTGTTCGACGACCCGCCTGAAATAAAGAGTTTAGTATTATCGGGTGATACAGCAAGCCCCATAAATACCGATTCAAGGATGCCTTCATCAGATGAATTGCCTTCCGGAATTTGATTTACGTGTGGATTGGCGCTGTAAAGATCTCTGATTATAGATACTGAAAAAGGACTAACTCCTGAATTTGAAGTTATTGCAATTTGACCATCATGGCTGAGTACAAGTCCATATGGATGAGGTGCTACTTTTACCTGTATTCCGGCAGGAGTAAGAATTCTTCCGTTGGGAATAACAGTTGCACCATTTTCATTTATCTGGCAGTACTGGCTTCCTGCAGGGGCATCAACAAGGTAAATCTCCTTATTGTTTTGGGGAGAGCATGAAAACAAGAATGCGAAACAAACAGGTAAGAAAATCAGGCTTGATATTTTTCTTGTCCGGGTAGTTATTAGGTTGCTCATTGCAGTGAAGGATAATTGAATTTCAAGAATGATTGAAGCGCTGTAAAGATAGGAATAAGGAAGATAGGTTAACCCCAATGGAGTCCCGGATTTTAGCAGTATTTTTTATAAAAAACTGAACCCTGAAAACCATATGGGGCAACCTTTCCACAAACTAATTATAAACCTATTTCAACCACCAGGTAAGTTCCCTGGTTTTATCATTTCCAGCTCCAAACTGTCTGGCAATAGCTTCTGCTACATGTTCGGTATTCAATAAATATTCGTTGTTAGGATACATCCAACGGGTTGGAGGGGTCAATCCGGGAAGAAACGCAAAAGAGGGAAACCCTGTGCGCAGGTGCTCGTAGTATGCTGACCATCCGCCCTGAAGGAACGACTGAAGGTATTTTTGTGTAATAATTCGTTCAATGCGCTCCTGATCGTTGACCGCGTTGTCAAAATCAATCAGGTTTTCATCCAGGTAAGAAGTTGCTGCTGTACCATCAACATATTCGGCATATTCATCGGAATAAGAATTGTAGAATTCGAATGAAGCTTTTACTCCGTTTTCATAGTATGTTTTTGCATCAGAAGCAGTTATCCATCCCCTTACACTTGCTTCAGCAAGAATAAACTGTAGCTCAGCATATCCAAGAATCATGTGTGGTTCATTGGTTGGGTCGGAAGTATATCTCAGGTTTACTTTCGACACTTTTCCATCGGCAGCTTTCAGATTAACATCGTTATAAGGAGCCACAGGATTGCCTCCTTCATAAGCAGCAAAGTCGTTGATTTCAAGGCCTGCTTCTTTGGCTACGCGGGTTTGCCCTGCAAATATGAATAACCGTGGATCTTTTCTGTCCTGAAGTCGTTTTATAAAAGTTGAATCCATATAGCGAGCTGATCCATAGCTACTGCTGTTGTATTCGGTATATCGGTTTCCGTCTTGATTGACAAACATAAGCTGGCCGTTATCCTCATTTGATTCAAGTAGTTCCTTATTCGCAACAATACTTGCAAAAGATTGAACGACTGCGAGGTCGGTTTCGGAAGTTTTACCTGAAAGGGTCAGCAATACTTTCAAGCGGAACGAATTGATCAGTTTTCTCCATTTCGCCGGATCACCACCATAAATAATGTCGCCTTCAATCAAGTCATCATTCAGGAGTTCATCTGCTTCTTTCAGTTCATTCAGAATTCCAGCAAAAACCTCTTTCTGTTGGTCATAAACAGGCTCATAAACATCGCCACTTTCGCCCTGCAGTGCTCCAGAATAGGGTATGTCGCCGAATTTAAGGGTGAGGTTATAGAAATAGTATGCCCTGAAAAACTTTGCTAAAGCCTGGTAGGAAACATTTTCGATGCGTTTGGCCTCCTCCATCATTTTAGTGACATTTCTGAGGTTGTTGTAATCATCAAAACTATTCCTGTCCCACTTGTAGTATTGTTCGGCTTCTTCACCATCGGTTTGAACAATCATTCTGGAAGCAAAAAGGGGAGAGGCACCTTCCACCTGAAATGCACTCCATTCGATTGATGTTAGAAGCAACTGGGGGTGAGTTTCTGACACATTGTTTGGGTTCTTGTTGACGTCTTCAAATTTTTCACAAGAAGCCAGCAACGCACTGAATATTGCTATTGATATAATTATTTTTTTCATTGCTGTTAAGTATTAGAGATTTCTTAGAATGTTAATTTCAGGCTCATCCCGAGGTAACGTGAAGATGGATCCTGGAGGTTGTCATCGTCGCCATAATCAGGGTCAATAATCATTGCTTTTTTCATCATAAACAGGTTGTACCCATAAGCACTGATTTCCATACCTTCTATTGCTCCATTTGATTTAATAAGGTCGGAGAGATCATACGAAACAGAAACTCTTCTCAGCTTAATAAAGCTCCTGCTGAATACGTTTGCAAAAGTTTCACTTTCTTCTTCTGAAACGCGGGCTCTGTATGGGTAGTTCTGCGACCAGGTTTGCCAGCTGACTTTGGTGGCATTGTCTTTATAGGTTCGGGTGTCTGAAATTACAGTTCCATAAACGTCAGTCGTAAGTTCTCCCCCGGTAATATTTACCCCCTCAGGCACATAAATAGGTTCTCCTGCAGCGTATTCCTCATCGCGATAAGTTGTAGAAAGAGGATGCTTTCCACCCCACCACATTTTTTCAACAGTAAGCGATCGGATAACTCCACCGATAGCGCCGTCAAAATCGATGTCAACCGCAAATTTCTTGTACGACAGTCGGTTCTGAATACCAAATCTCCAATCGGGATCAAGATGGCCGAACATTTCCTGGTAAGGATTTCTAACAGGAAGGCCTGTGGATTCGGAAAGAATCACTTTCCCATCCGCATTTTTTAACCATCCTGTTGAGTAATAATTATCAACGCGTTCGTTCAGAGAGTAATTGCCATATCTAGCCGCGTCTCCATATATCTGCGTGATCTTTTTAACTCTTGTATCCCAGTTTGTGGTAATATTCCAGTTGAAGTTTGTCTGCCTAATTGGATTTGCACTCAGAACGATTTCGAAACCATTTGTTGTATACTCATTTCCATTTACCTTCATGCTGGTTGAACCGGTTGATTCGGAAAGAGGTAGGTTAATGATCTGGTTTTCATCAACAACATTGTAATAGGTAAGGTCCAGACTCAGCCTGTTTTTTACAAGTGAAGACGACAAACCCAGTTCAAATGAAGTTGACTTTTCAGGTTTGATATTTGGATTGTTAATAGAGCTGGGATAACTAAGCATGGTTGTCCCATTATAGGTTCCTGCGTTTGAGTAATAAGAAGAAACCTGGTAGGGATTCAGATCGCTGGAAACTTCTGCCCATGAGCCATACACTTTCAGGTAATCAACAACTTCTGGCAAATCAATAAGATTTGAAACAACCGTACTCAATGATACAGATGGGTAGAAATATGATCGGTTGGATTCCGGAAGGGTTGAGGACCAGTCGTTTCTGGCTGCGAAATTGAGGTAAAATGCGTCAAGCAAATCAAAATTCAATGTCCCATATCCGCTTCGAACAGCTCTGTTTTCAACATAGCTGGTGGCTTTTACATTTCCTTTGGTATTGCTTAAGCTATATACATAAGGAACAATAAGACCGTCGGTTGCATTGTAGTATTGGCCGTAACTGCGATAATAATTCGAGGCACCTGCATTTACAGTCATATTCAGGGATGAACTCAACTGTTTTTTATAGGTTGCAAGAACATCATTGTCGATAGTCATCCAATCGGAATTCCAGGTTTTATAATCACCGTCTCGTGGATCGCCATAATTCAGGTAGGTTTTAGGACTGGCCCTGTCTTCAAACAGGTCTTTTCTAACGGCTGAGGTTCTAACATGCACGCTTAGATCTTTGGTTACATCCCATGAAAGTTTTAACTGTCCATTCAAAACATCGGAATCATATTTCTGATTCAGTTCTTCAGCTGCAAAGTATGGGTTGTTATACCAAGCGTAATTGAAGTTTGCCTGTCGGTAACCTTCCTGACCCGGAATGTACAAATGATCCCTTAGGTCGGCTCCATTTACATCATCGCCCATCCAGATTAGGATAGTGTACATGTGATTTTTGGGTCCATAACCATATCTGGGGTAATTCGGGGAGCTAACCTTATTGTAAGAAAGTTTACTGTCGAATTTCAGTGATTTGCTAATCTGGTAAGAGGAATTAAAACTTAAGCCACCGGTTTTAAGTTCAGAATTAGGAACCTGGCCTAATTGTTTTGAATAGTTGCTTGAAAAGCGATAGTTAAGTTTTTCGCTTTTATATGCAACGGCAAAATCTGTGGTTGAAACATATCCTGTACGCAGGAAATCTTTCAGGTTATCATGGTATTCCCAGGGAGTAGGAACTCTTGAATATCTTGATTTGTCGTCATATTTAGTTCCAGCTACATCGCCCCACCAAGGTGTTGTTTCTCCGGATACATTATCATAGATTGGTGAATTCCATTGACGAACCAATTTACCTGATTCAAATTTGGGTCCCCAGATCATATCCCCATCAGAAATTCCACCGTCCTGGCCATCCCAGAATTCATATTGTCCGTTTGAACCATTGCCATATTCGGTTTGGGTTTCAGGGAAAACAGTATATCCTGCAGTAATCATAGTGCTGTTGGAAAGGGTTACCTGATATCCTTCTTTTTTAGCTTTTTTGGTACTTATAAGGATAGCGCCGTTTCTTCCCCTGGAGCCATACAATGCAGAAGCAGTGGTTCCTTTGAGAACATTTATTTCGGCTATATCAAAGGATGAAACATCAAAAAAGTCGGTTTCAACAGGGATGTCATCGATAACAATAAGTGGATTCTTGCCTCTGAGGGCAATTCCGGGCGACTGAAACAAGCCGGTTTTATTGGTTATGGTTAATCCGGCAACCTGTCCACTCAAGAGATTACCAATGTTTGGCGAATTCGAGTTTGTAAGTGGATCGGTATCTACTTCCTGAGTTGCATATCCAATCGATTTCTTAGACTGGCTGATACCTAATGCCGTTATAACCAGTTCGTCCAGTGAAACTGAAGACTCGTTAAGAACAACATTGATCAATGCGGATTCTGAAACAGGAATTTCCTGGCTTTCAAATCCAATAAATGAAAAAACAAGCGTTGCATTTTGGGAGACAAGTATGGAATAGCTGCCCGACGGATCGGTAATGGTACCATTTACGCTGCCCTTTTCAATTACATTTACTCCTGGCAAAGCCTCTCCGGTATTACCAGAGACCTTACCGGAAACTCTGAGCTCCTGGCCGTACAAAGCGACGTTCAAAAGCATAAGAGCGATAAAAAACAGTTTTCTTTTCATAGGTTTTATTAAAGATTTAGGGTTAATAAACTAAATATCAGCAGGCACAGATTTCCTGGTATCAGATCTTAAGAAGATCTAATTCGCATAAAATCAATACGGTATTGGTTTTCGTTACTTGAAAAGTGGAATTATAGAATTCTTCTAATAGGGTTCAATTTTTACTCTTTTAAATGTTGAAATCAGATCAAGATCTTTGTCCGATTCTTTAAGGGCTGATTCGAATTCACTTGTGTTTTCCTCAAAAAGAATAATTGATAAATCGATGTATGCACTTAGTTCTGTTATTGCAGCCTCTTCCGGTATTTCAAGAGATTTAACTTTCTTTCTGTAATACTTTTCGATTTTATAGATACTGAAATAAATCGTTGGTTTTTTAATGACCCGTTTGCCTGTGAATGCCCCCGGAGCTGGTTCACTTTCGTAGGTATAGGTCAAATCCAAAAGATATAGTCTTTTAGCTATTTCATCTCCCAATGCATGTTTCCTGACATCGGTTTCATTTATTGACTTGATTTCTTCAATTACTCGCGATTGATTATAAGATGTAATAAATACAAAGTAATTCGTAACCGGGTTCTCAGCACGGATAAACCCGGGAACAAAATCGCTGTTATATGTGAGCTCTTGGGAAAATATAGGGGAGAAAAACCCTGGTATTAAAAGAGCAAAGACAAAGATGAATTTCATTTTATTGTTCTCTTTATTGTTTACGCCACAAAAGTAGGTTGTGTTTTCCAATAGAATTTTAAAGTATCCTTATGATTATCTTAAATATTACTTCAAGTAATTTATTTAATTAACATTTAATTCAGTTAATACTCTCATTGCCATATTCGGATCATCTGTCATTATACTGTCAACTCCTGCAAATATTAGTTTTTCAAGGGTTTTTGGTGAGTTAACATCATAAACACCTACAGCTATTCCATGCAAATGGGCAAGGTAGATGCTATCTCTGCTAACCAGATCGGAATGGAATAAAAGTCCTGGAAGCGAGGCTTTGCGTATCAATGCAATTGCAATTTGCATACCTTTCATAAGCATCCCTTTTGATAAAAATTCATTAACTACAGGTGTAGGTTCATAAAACATGGTCAGGTTCATTCCTGATTCCCTGATTGCAGGAACACATTCAGGTATTCTTCCTGTAATTACAACCTCATTTTCCATATCATATTTCTTCAAAAGCTTGATCATTTCTGGTATGGCTGAGGGGTTTTTTAAATCAATATTCAACATGGTTTTATCCTTGCACAACCTCAATACATCTTCAAACAAGGGTATTCCAGCTCCTGCATATTCTTTAGACTTCCAGCTTCCTGCATCGAGGTTCTTCAATTCATCCCAGGTATATTCAGAAATCTTCCCTGATCCGTTGGTCGTCCTGTCTAAAGTAGTATCATGCATAAGCACTGGAACATGATCTTTGGAGCATTCAAGATCGATCTCAACTCTGTCTACACCTGCTGCAATAGCTTGTTTAACAGATATTAAAGTATTTTCGGGAGCATCCATACTATTTCCGCGATGTGCTTCTACCAGAGGGCGGTATAATAATCTTGTTTCTTCTGTTTTACTCAATGGATTTGGTAATACTCCGGCAATGGCTAGCATGCCCATTCTTGAAAGCATTTCTTTTCTGTGCATTTGTTTTCTTTATTAGAAACCTGAGCAGTCCTAAAACTCAGGTTACATCATTTGTAAAAGTAGATAATGAATCTTAAGTTAAAATTGAATGGGCGTCAATTCAGGATGAATTAGTTTAGTATTTTCCTGGATTTGAATTCTATCGAAAAGTGCAAGTGTAGGCGAGAATGGTTATTATTTCAGCTAAGGGTTGGATTGAATATACTTCAACCCCAACAACTGAAGTAAGACTTTCTTTCCCAGTTTCACCTGAAACTTATCTCTCTAAATCCCTTTTTTTTCATTACTTTTGCCTTTTGGTCAAAACAAAACGAATTATCGCAAAACCTCCAAATGCTCATGTCTGCTATAAAAAAGATACATCCGGTTTTTTTGATTTTTTCTGTGGGAATAGTATCCTTTATACTTTCCGGATTGTATTTGAAATCAGGATGGTCGGCATCGGACGAAAAGAATCCTGCAAAAAGTCCGGAAAAAGTTTATGCTGTTTTCTCACTCGATATCCCCACTGAACTTGATTTTGCAGGCGAAAACGTCCCGCTTGAGGAAGTTGATATCCGTGAAAACCTCGATCGCGAACTGCTTGTGAACACCTACTGGCAGTCACAGACTTTATTGTACATCAAAAGGGCTAACCGTTATTTCCCGGTTATTGAGCCTATACTGAAGAAATATGGGATTCCCGACGACTTCAAATACCTGGCGGTTGCCGAGAGCGGACTCACCAATGCCGTTTCCCCATCCAACGCAGTAGGCTTTTGGCAGATTCTTGAAGAAACCGCCAAAGAGTACGGGCTTATTGTAAATGCTGAGATTGATGAACGTTACCACATCGAAAAATCCACCGAAGCAGCATGCAAATACCTGCTCGATTCGCATAAAAAATACATAAACTGGACCCTCACAGCTGCATCCTACAATGCCGGAAGAAGAGGGGTTGACCGCCAGATTGAAAGACAAAAAGAACCCATTTATTACGACCTCTTGCTGGGCGAAGAAACCGGAAGGTATATTTATCGGATTCTCTCCTTTAAACTGATTATGCAGAATCCAGCCGACTATGGCTTTTTCCTCGGAGAGGACCACCTCTATCCCCAAATACCATCCTATGAAGTTACCGTGGATGGCAAAGTTGATAATTTTGCTGACTTTGCCAAGCGTTACGGCATAAGCTATAAAACTTTAAAATGGATGAACCCATGGCTTAGAGAGTCCTTCCTTACAAATCCTGCCGGAAGAGCCTATTATATAAAGATTCCCAAAGAGGGATTTTTCAAAATGACAGTGGTAAGAGGGGATTCAATAGACTTGGATAATAAGCCAACGGCAAGATCCGAAAAAGTCGTTTCCGACAATTCTTAGAGTTTCAGTTTGAATGAAAATTACTTAATCATGTTGCCAGAAAATTATTTAATTTCCGCATTCATTACCTAAATATTTTTTCGGGGGATGCTAACATTAACTTACGAATTATGTTTTATCATCCTTCGACAATGCTTAAAACAAGAATGAATAAATGAACCAGGGCAGTGAGCAAAAATGGATCCGGGTGATGGGTGCCAGGGTGCATAATCTGAAAAATATCGACGTAGATATCCCCCGAAATAAACTAACGGTAATTACCGGGCTAAGTGGCAGCGGGAAGTCATCCCTGGCCTTCGACACGATCTATGCCGAGGGTCAGCGCCGGTATGTAGAGACCTTATCGGCTTATGCCCGACAGTTCCTTGGAAACATGGAGCGTCCGGATGTGGATAAGATTACAGGTCTGAGTCCGGTAATCTCCATCGAACAAAAGACTACCAACAAAAACCCGCGGTCGACGGTTGGAACCATCACCGAAATCTACGATTTCCTCCGTTTGCTCTATGCCCGGGCATCCGATGCTTTTTCTTATGTTTCGGGGGAGAAAATGGTGCGCTATACCGATGATCAGATCCTTAAGCTGATTCTCGAAAAGTATGAGGGCAAAAAGATTTATATTCTGGCTCCGGTAGTCAGGGGAAGAAAAGGGCATTACAAAGAACTTTTTGAGCAGATACGGAGAAAAGGCTTCATCTCAGCCCGGATCAACGGGGAGATCACAGAGCTTCGGCCAAACATGAAACTCGACCGATACAAGGCTCACAACATCGAGATTCTGATCGACAAGATGGAGGTAAGCGCCGACAGCGATAAAGCTCTTAAGGAATCGGTCAAAATTGCTATGGATCATGGCAAGGGAATCATCATGCTTCTTGAGAAGGATAATCCCGAGGGTCGCTATTTCAGTCGTTTGCTGATGTGTCCTACTTCAGGGATCTCCTACGATGAGCCGGCTCCCCACACTTTCTCCTTCAACTCGCCACATGGAGCCTGTCCGCATTGCAACGGACTCGGCAGCGTCAGCGAAATCGATATCGATAAGATAATTCCCGACCCTGAATCAAGCATAAAGAAGGGTGGGATTTCGGCTTTGGGTCCTTATAAAAACTCGCTGATTTTCTGGCAGCTCGACAGTCTTCTTACCAAACACGGGCTTAATCTCACCACTCCCATGAAGGATATCCCCGAGGAAATTATGGGCATTATCCTTTATGGCAGCGATGAGCCCTTCAAGCTGCAGAATACACCGCTCGGGAATTCCGCAAATTATTTCCTCACTTTCGAGGGTGTAATCGCATATATCCAGAATCATAACGGGGAGGAGAGTTCTTCATCCGAGCAGAAATGGGCAAACCAGTTCATCAGAAAGGTTAAATGCAGCTCTTGCCATGGAAGCCGGCTCAAAAAGGAATCCCTTCATTTCAAAATCGACGGACAAAATATCGCAGCTCTGGCACAGATGGATATTACCGAGCTTTTCGAATGGTTTCGGGACATCGAAAGCAGGCTTTCCGATCGGCAAAATAAAATAGCCAGGGAAATTCTGAAGGAAATCCGCAACCGTTTGGGATTTCTGCTGGATGTGGGATTAAACTACCTGGCCCTCGACCGGCCTTCACGAAGCCTTTCCGGTGGCGAAAGCCAGCGTATCCGCCTGGCCACCCAAATTGGCTCGCAACTGGTAAACGTGCTTTATATTCTCGACGAGCCAAGCATCGGGCTGCATCAGAAAGACAATCTCAAGCTTATCAACTCGCTGCAGCAGCTGCGCGACAATGGGAACTCCATTATTGTGGTTGAGCACGACAGGGATATGATCGAATCGGCCGACCATGTAGTGGATATGGGTCCCATGGCAGGGCGGCATGGGGGAGAAGTGGTTGCTTTTGGCAGCCCTGAGGAGTTAAAGACTGCCTCTACCCTGACGACAGACTACCTGCATTACAAGAAAGTTATCCCTATTCCGGCTGAACGAAGAAAGGGGAATGGAAAAAAACTGATTTTAAAAGGAGCCCGGGGAAACAACCTCAAAAATGTGGATGTAGAATTCCCTTTGGGAGTGTTCATCTGTGTAACCGGAGTTTCCGGGAGCGGTAAGTCAAGCCTTATCAACGAGACCCTTCACCCGATACTTAGCCGGCATTTTTTCCGCTCAAATAAGGAGCCTCTTGAATATGACAGTATAAAGGGGATTGAGAATATCGACAAGGTTATCGAAGTCGACCAGTCTCCCCTTGGGCGCACCCCACGTTCCAATCCGGCTACCTATACCGGGGTTTTTGGCGACATCCGAAAAATATTTGAACAGACTCCTGAGGCAAAAATCAGGGCCTATGGTGCAGGAAGGTTTTCTTTCAATGTTAGTGGTGGACGTTGTGAGACCTGCAAGGGGGCAGGGGTCCAGACCATTGAAATGAATTTCCTGCCCGACGTGTATGTTACCTGCAAGGATTGTAACGGCAAACGATACAACCGCGAAACCCTTGAAGTAAAATACAAAGGGAAAAACATTTCAGAGGTTTTGGATATGACGATTAATCAGTCTCTTGAGTTCTTCACCAATGTGCCTTCCATAAACAGGCGGATTAAAACACTCAAAGAGGTAGGTTTGGGATACATAACCCTGGGACAGCCTTCCACCACCCTTTCCGGCGGTGAGTCGCAGCGCGTAAAGCTGGCGGCGGAACTCTCCAAGAAAGATACCGGGCAAACGCTCTATATACTCGATGAGCCTACCACCGGACTGCATTTCGAAGATGTGCGGGTTTTGCTTGAAGTGATTGGGAAACTCGTGGATAAGGGCAACACCGTGGTAATTATCGAACACAACATGGATGTTATCAAAACAGCCGATTATATAATCGATATCGGAAAAGAAGGCGGCAACAAAGGCGGAGAAATCATTGCTACGGGAACACCTGAAGATATTGCTAAAAATAAGCAATCCTATACCGGACAATTTTTAGTTGCTGAATTATCCAGACTATAAGAAAAAAACATAATTTTAAAAACTTCTAAATTCTAAATTCTAACTTATAACTTCTAAATACATGTCCTCAAACGAAGAAAAGATCCTCAGGGCGTTCAAGCAAAAAGACTGGAACGAAATTAAATCATCCGACTCCTGGCAGATATTCAAGATCATGGCCGAGTTTGTTGAAGGTTTTGAAAAGCTGGGTTCCATAGGGCCTTGCGTGTCTATATTCGGTTCTGCACGCACTGTTCCCGGTTCGGAATACTTTAAACTGGCTGAGGATATCGCATTTCTCCTCACGCAGCATGGTTACGGGGTAATAACCGGAGGAGGTCCCGGGATTATGGAAGCCGGTAATCTCGGCGCAAAAAGAGGAAAAGGACGCAGTGTTGGGGTTAACATTGACCTTCCTTTCGAACAATCGCCCAACCTTTTTATCGACTCGGATAAACTCCTGAGTTTTAAGCACTTTTTTGTAAGGAAAGTAATGTTTATGAAATACGCTCAGGGTTTTGTTGTGCTTCCCGGCGGATTTGGCACCTTTGATGAACTCTTCGAAGCAATAACTCTGATTCAGACAGGGAAAATTGGCAGGTTCCCAATCGTACTGGTTGGCGAAAAATACTGGGGTGGCCTGATCGATTGGATCAAGGACGTTATGCTAAAACAGGAGGGGAATATCAACCCCGACGACCTTGAACTTTTTACCCTGGTGAACAAAGCGGAAGATGCCGTTGAGGTGATCGATAAATTTTATAGCAAGTACTTGCTGAGTCCAAACTTCTAAAATTGTTGATAAGCACTGCTCATTGTTAATATCTTCGTAGGGAAGCCTGTTTTTTAATACTCAAAAGCTCCTTACTTTGCACACAAATTATTGATAATCTTATGATTAGAACATTTGTGCTGCTTATTAACTTTGTGGGGATACTTTTTTTCTCATGGATATTTGATCAGGATATCACTGTAAACATGGAAGTTCCGAATGAAGTCAGGGCCGGACAAGACTTTCAGGTCAAGCTTACCATCGACAAGGGCGATATCACAAGTTTCTCAAGGTTTCAACAAGACCTGCCCTATGGACTGACGGCTGTTCGTCAAAGCAATCCGAATGCGGATTTCACATTTGAGGATCAGAGAGTAAGGCTTATCTGGCTCAAATTGCCGGCTAATCCCAGGATAGAGGTTGTTTATAATATTCATGTTCACGAAAGACTCAAGGGTAGCTTTAATCTTCAGGGAGAGTTCTCTTTTATTGAGGGGAATGAAAGAAGAACAATGAGTGTTGCTTCAGGAAAGGAAATAAAAATAATTCCCGATTCTTCCCTTGCGGAGAATATGCTTGTTGATATTAAAGACTACGAGAAAATCATTCTCCCTCAGTTACAAGCACAAAAAGGAGTTGAAAATTTAGAGGCACTTCGAAAAACTCCTGTTCAAATCAATCCCCGGGAAATACTGATTGAGATGCAAATCAGCAAGGGACAGCTCGATAAATTCGCCAAAATCGAGGAATTTGTCCCTCTTGGGTTCTCAGCAGTCGAAGTAAATTCGGCAAACGGAATATTTAGTTTTGCTGAAAACACAGTTAAAATATTGTGGATGAATCTCCCTAAAGAGCCCGTATTCACTGTATCTTACAAGCTAGTACCCGATCGCGACAAGACCATTTCAGACCTGAAGATTTCGGGTACATTTTCTTTTATTACAGGAAACCAGACCAAAAGTCTTGAAATTATTGAAAAAAATTATGATCTTGCCACTACAAATGGCGGGGACGCCGGATCAAAAGAGGTCGATAAACAGGTAGTTGACAAGATTGAGCCTCAGGCAGGGAGTAACGATTCCCTTGTGATAAAAGCTGAAAGACAATTGCAGGTTGAGAAACCCGCGCAAGGAAAGGATGCCACCGCGGCCGGCAAAGTGCCTGCTAAAACGGTGACTAAGACCGCGGTAAAAAAGACTCCGGCCAAACCTGTTCCTGGCGATGAGGTTTTTGCCTTGCAGCCGGAAAATGGTGTGTATTACCGGGTGCAGCTTGCAGCGGGTCATACGAAGGTGAATGTTAATCAGTATTTCAGCAAATTGAGCCTCGGGAAAGAGGTTAAGCTTGAGTTTCACGAAGGTTGGAGAAAGTACACGGTGGGTTCGTTCTATATTTACAAGGATGCGCGCGATTACCGGGTACATGTTTGGGAAACCACTCCTGTTAAAGACGCATTTGTTTCGGCATATAACGATGGAAAAAGAATCACTGTGCAGGAGGCGCTTATGCTTGCAAATCACCAGTGGTACAAATAATCCAGTGTTGATCCCCCGTAATAATAAATTATGGGATGACCGGAATCGGAAAGTACGTTTTCTCATTTGTTTTAGTTGCCGTTCCTCTTTTGGCACTGGCTCAGGATGATATTGAAGATATCCTGAATGAGGAAGTCGTGATCGAAAATCCAGTCTACAAACCAGTTATTTCTTTGGGCTCAGGGGTGTTTAATTTCTATGGAGATGTGAGAAGCAATTTCCTTAACCCCGTTATCGGCGACTTTGCCTACAAAATGAATGTTTCGGCGTTTATCGACCAGAAACGTTATTACAAGGCCAACTTCTTTTTTCTTTATGGACAGCTTTCGGCCGACCAGCGCTCAACCACCGAACTTGCAGGGAATCTTAACTTTCGTACCGACCTTGTCGATTTCGGAATTAATCTGGAATATGGCTTCGGTCATGTTCTTCCGAAATTCAATGCCATCCGGCCTTTTGTATCCCTTGGAATAGGTAATATTCAGTTTACCCCAAAGGGCGACTTAATGAACGGGAGCCAGGAAAAATACAATTATTGGTCCGACGGCACGATACGCGATATGTTGCAAACCGATCCCAACAGCAACCTGGCCGGGCTGATGCATCGGGATTTTGTGTTTGAAACAGACCTGCGCCAATTCGAAAAAGACAATTTCGATCTGGGCAACTACAGTCAGAATGCCTTTTCTATTCCCATCGACCTGGGACTTGATTTCAGGATTTCCGAGCGGGTGGCATGCCGACTTGGAACTTCATTGCATTTAACCTCTACCGATTTTCTCGACAATGTAAGCTCAAAAGGCACTTCGGCCCAAGGGAAAAGCGGCAACGATAATTTCACCTTCAGCTATTTCTCCCTGCATTTCGATCTGTTTTCCCAGCCTAAAACCATGATTATTGAAAAGATGTTTGCCGAGCTTGAGATCGACGATGTGATGTTTGATGATGAAGACGGTGATTTCGTTATGGACCCGGTTGATGATTGTCCGGGCACTCCCTATGGCATAGTGGTCGATAGTTTAGGCTGTCCGCTCGATGTTGACAATGACGGGATTCCCGATTATCTCGATCTTGAACCTGAAAGCAGTCCGGGTGCCTGGGTGAATGCGGAAGGTAAAACTATTTCGGAAGAGGCTTATCTTGCCAAACTCCTGGAACGTTCAGAAGCCATGAGCCGTGAAGATGTAAAGGCCTATTTTGAAACCATTGGAAAGGGCTTTATCCGCAAATCGGTTACCGAAATCCCCGAGAAATTCAAGAAACTCGACACCGACGCCGACGGTTATATTGCGTTTGAGGAACTGCTGCAGGCTATTGACGGTTATTTCGACTTCAAACTCAACTTTACGGTTGAGGATATTTATGAATTGAATAATTTCTTCTTCGAACAGTAATTAATTAGTTGATTTAAATTAGCTAATTCTCAAATCCCCTCATCTTCAAATCCCCTAATCCCCTAATTCTCAAATCCCCCCATCTTCAAATTCTACTTAATCTTCCCAATCCTATCCATCGACCTCTTGGTATCCTTAAGTTTAATGGATTCGCGTTTATCGTACTCTTTCTTCCCTTTTGCAAGGGCTATGTCGAGCTTAACCAGACCTTTTTCATTTATAAACAGCCCCAGGGTTACAATAGTGAGTCCGGTTTCTTTAACTTTGCGATGGAGCTTTTTCAATTCCAACCGGTTGAGGAGCAGTTTCCTCTCTCTGCCGGGCGTATGGCTGTTATAACTGGCCCAGGCGTATTCCGATATCTGCATTCCCTTAACAAACAGTTCGTTGCCTTCAAAAAAGCAATACGATTCCACCAGGCTCACTTTTCCGAGGCGGATTGATTTAACCTCCGTACCCTGAAGTTTTATCCCGGCCGTGTACTTGTCGATTATTTCATAATCGTGATATGCTTTTTTGTTGCGGATGTTTATTTTCTGCATTGCAGCGGACTATTTTAGACCTCAAAGGTACTAAACAAGTTCATAAAGTCTGTAAAGTTGATAAAGTTTGTAAAGATGCGGTACTAAGATCCTATAAACCACATTACTTAAAGTCCCATTTCCCCTTAGCCGGAAATTCATTCCTCTTGCAGCCCACTACCCAAATAATTCTTTGATTGTTTTTATTGGTAAAAACATCTTTCCACTATCGGGCAATTTTATAAATCCATACTTAAGATAAAATTTTTCCGCTTCTTTATCCAAAGGATCTGTAATTATTGCGAAAGCCCCTATCGATTCTGAGGTTTCATAACATCTCTTTAGTGAATCAATCAGCAATAGTCTACCAATACCTCTTCCTTTAAAGTTCTTATCTAGTGCTAATCTACCTAATAGTATTGTTGGAAGAGAATCGTATGACTTGGGAAGCTTTTTTTTAAAGCTTTCAGGTATCAATTCGTTTGAAATACTGTTACTTGATAATGTGTAATAGCCTGCCAACTTTTTAGTTTCCTCATCAACAAGCACAAAACATGCTGAGAGTTTTCTTTTTACATCCTGCTTAGCTTGATACCAAAGGTAATTATCCAACAAATCTTTGCCACAGGAAAAACTCTTTCTGTCATGTTTTGAATCAAGAGGCTCCGTTAGATAAATCATTCAGAAATCATTTTAAGATAATCCTCTTTGGCCGAAAGCAAATCTTTGTTTGGTTTTGGAGAGTTCACCAAACTATCAAAGAAAATCTCCTTATCTTTTTCGGATGCTAAAATTCTTTCTTCTTCTTCAATTATCTCCTTGGCTTTCTTTTGAACGGTTAATATAACAAAATCTGTCAGGTTTCTATACCCTCCGAGCATAGCTGCTCTTTCAAAGAACATTTTTTGCTCTATTGACAATCTTGTGTCAAATCTTGCCTTATCTGGTTTTATTGCTCCCATAGTTCAAATGTTTTCACAAATGTACGGAGTTTATCCGTAAAAAAATGCGTTTGGTACGTATTATTTCAGTACTAATTTTCTACCAGGCTTTGTGTAAAACTTTTGAGGGATATTGATAAAAATTGAATAAATTTGGAATTATAATCCCCGTAACAAATATGGAATCTTCTTCCAAAGCAAATCTGATTTGCATTCTGGGCCCTACGGCTTCAGGAAAAACAGCTTTTGCAGCTTCTCTTGCTCATTTTCTCGGGGGAGAAATACTAAGCGCCGATTCGAGACAGGTGTACCGCGGTATGGATATTGGCACAGGGAAGGATTATGGGGATTATAAGGTGGGCGATTCGACAGTGCCCTATCATCTGATCGACATAGTTGATGCAGGCTCGGAATACAATGTATTTGAATACCAAAAGGATTTTTACAAAGCATTTTCTGAAATCCAGGGCAGGGGAGCAATCCCGATTATGTGTGGAGGCACCGGATTGTATATTGAGGCAGTGCTGAAGGGATATACCCTTTTGCAGGTGCCGGTTAATGATGAATTACGAAGGGAGTTGGAGTCACAATCCATTGATTATCTAATTCAACGCCTGAAAGCTTTCAGGAACCCGCACAATACCACCGACACCATCATCAGAAAACGATTGGTCCGCGCCATTGAAATAGAGGAGTTTCTGCAGATCAATCCTTCCGCCGTTGTGGCAATACCCGAGATACATCCCGTTATTTTTGGGATGCATATTGACCGGGACTCCCGAAGAGCCAGAATAAGCCTTCGATTGAAGCAAAGACTCGAGAATGGCATGATTGACGAGGCAAAACGATTGTTGTCGTCTGGCATTCCTCCTGAAATGCTTGAGTTTTATGGATTGGAGTATAAATACCTCAGTCGGTTTGTAACCGGAAAAATATCGTATGATGTAATGTTCAGTTCTCTGAATATTGCCATTCATCAGTTTGCCAAGCGACAGATGACATGGTTCAGAAAGATGGAGCGGGATGGGACTCAGATCAATTGGATAAGTTCATACCTCAGCACACAGGAAAAAATCGATTTTGTAACAATGGTTCTGAACCAATAATTCTGATGCCATTTTCGCTACGCAACCCTTTGCGTTGAATTGGCATCTATTTGAAAGCATCCCCACAAAAGCAACTTTGAGTCTCAATAATTATAACCATGAGAAGAAAACTGTATTTTTCGCTTTGCGTTCTGTTCGCAATTTTTCTAAGCAATTGCGAATCGGATGACAGATTTGGTTCCCCGGATTATTCTTCCGGCGATTATGAAGAAGAAAGCTCTTCAACAGAAAAGTATAAGGACTATGTTGAAAATCCCTTTATAAAAGCCGACGAACAAGCTGTTTCCACCTTCTCCGTTGATGCCGACGGAGCATCATACTCAAACATGCGAAGGTTTATGAATCTGGGACAGAAACCCCCAAAAGCTTCTGTGCGAATCGAAGAATATATTAACTATTTCACATTTGATTATGAGGAACCGGCACCGGGCGAAAATGTTTCCCTGAATTCCGAGATCTCTACCTGCCCATGGAACGAGGCTCATCACCTTCTCCGAATTGGTATGAAAGGCAAATCTGTTCCCGAAAATGAGATTCCGAATTCCAACTTTGTTTTTCTTATCGATGTTTCCGGCTCTATGAGTTCTTCGGATAAGTTGGAAGTTCTGAAATCAGGGTTTACTTTGATGGCCGATAACCTGAGGGACAACGACAAGGTAGCTATTGTTACTTACGCTGGGCATGCCGGGGTATTGTTGCCACCAACCTCAGGCAGTGAAAAGCAAAAAATCAAGCAAGCTATTTCTCAACTCGGAGCTGGCGGCTCTACGGCCGGTGCGGCTGGTATTTCAACAGCATATGAACTGGCATCCCAAAACTTTATCACCGACGGAAATAATCGGGTGATTTTGGGAACCGATGGCGACTTCAATGTCGGTACTTCTTCCACTGAGGAATTGATTACCTTGATTGAAGAGAAAAGGGAAAGTGGGATATATCTGACTGTGCTTGGGGTTGGTACAGGAAACCTTAATGATCACATGATGGAGCAGATTGCCAACAAGGGCAATGGCAATTATGAGTATATTGATAATGCAATGCAAATTCAGAAGGTGTTCGATCATGAGAAAGGCAAGTTCTTTACAGTAGCAATCAATTCAAAAATCCAGATAAGTTTTAACCCCGATGCCATTGATTCGTACCGTTTGGTTGGTTATGAGAACCGGAGTCTGAATGAAGATGATTTTGAAAATGACTCAACGGATGCCGGTGAAATAGGCGCATCTCAGACGATTACAGCTCTGTACGAAGTTCTGCTGCAACCCACGTTTAGTGCGTTTAAATATGCACAATTCGATTTCAGGTATGTAAAACCAGGAGACACAGAGAGCAGGCTGATCAGTCACGAAGTGAAATCCTTCCCTGTAAGCATTGCCAATGCATCCGAAAACATGCGTTTTGCAGCGGCAATAACGGGCTTCGGACTCTTGATGAAGGAGTCGGAATATAAGGGAACTCTTACGAAACAAATGATTCTGGATTTTGCAGGAAGCACCACCGGGTTTGATCCCTTTGGATACCGTGAGGAGTTCTTCGAAATAGTGAGAAAATGGAAGTAGCTTAATCTCTTAACCAGGATGTATTTGGAAGCGATACGGCTTAAAACTCCCAGGACATGGTGTACATGATAAAAATCAATACGAGCGTGGTAAATACGTTAATCACGGTAAATATAAGGTTGTACTGACTTCTGAGCTTGTCGAATTTTCTTCTCAGCATAATGCCCAGATTGGGAACAAAAAATGCCAGAATAACAGCCACATAGTAAATCAAAAACGGATTTTTTCCTGCAGGATCTTCCTCATCAGCACGGATACCGCTGTAAAACAGAACCAGATAGGCCAAAAGCAAAAAGGCGAGGAGGTAAACCAGATAGCTGACTTTAAGGGCAATGGTTGATACAGCACGTTTCCTGTGAACTCTGAACGGGCGCAGGATAATTATGGATACTACAAACAAAAAGATAAAGGTGGCAATGAAGATCAGATGCAGCAGTAGGTTCAATGGAATTATTATTAGTAGTTATTGAATTGATGCAGCAAGGTACAAACTTTTTTTTAACACGGGAAAAATTTTGTTGTCAAAACTCAAAGTAAAGTTTTTGTCGAAATTCAGTCTTTCACATTGTTCGGCCAATGTCACTCATACGACCTTAGGGTGAAACTGAATTTACAACCTTCTCCGGGTATATTTGAACTTTGAACACTTACACTTCCCCCAAGTTTTTCAACAATTCTCTTTACAATCGGAAGTCCCAAACCATGTCCTTCAATATCCTCTCTTCCAAGTCTTTCAAAATCATCAAATATTTTCCCAAGGGAGTTTTCCGGCAGACCATTCCCATTATCCCTGATCCAGAATGTTACGATCGAGGGGGTGGTAGTTTCATAGCCAAGGGTTATTTCAGGAGGATTTCCACCGTATTTTATTGCATTGCTAAAAAGGTTTACCCAAACTTCTTCGATCAGTTGACCATGCCCGAGAACTTTAGGGCATTTACTTGGAATATTTAATATTGCTTCTGAGTCGTTAATCTGTTTTTCAAGCCTTTTCCTTACTTCATTAATTATAGTGCAGGTTTCAATAGGAACAACCTGAATATCTTCCTTTCTGATGACAGAAAGTTTTAAAAGGTCATCAATAATTATACCCAGTTTTAAGCTGTCGTCCTTCATAATATCCAACAATTCTATTGCTTTTGCAGTATTGTTTTCCAATAAATTTTTCTTGATCAGCTCACTGAATCCAACCATTAAATTAATAGGGTTTTTCAAATCATGAGCAACAGATCGCGCATACGCATTCAGGTCTTTAATAAGGGCTTCTTTTTCAATAAGTTCAATTTTCCTTCTCTTGTTAGATTCAACAATTTCCTCTGTAATAATCTTTCTGCCGGTAATATCATTCAGAATAAATATTTTGCATACCAGCTCATTGCTTTTTCCGAGAATTTCATGATACTTTACCTCGTAATACTTCTTCTCATCCTGGGTGTAAACCTGGGTTTCAATGCAGAAGTTGTTTGAATCCCTGAAATCATCAGCTTTGATATTAATTTTCGATAATACTTCATCGAGACTGTATTTGATGCGAGTAGCTTCCCTGAGGTTGGAAATAATTTTAAATGCAGGGTTTAAATCAATAATCTGGTCCCTTGAGTCAACAACCAGGATTCCAACTGATAAGTTTTCAATTACCTGTTTTCTGGCAATAGGCGTTATATCGAACATCCTGAACCGATAAAAACTGATCAGGATAATAATTCCAGAGAATACAAAGGAAATAGGGGTAAGATCAAGGCCTTTTATCGGCGTAAGTTTAAAGACATAAAGAATACTTGCGATAAAGGGTAAAATGCTACCGGTCACCAGTAGCCAGATATTTATCTTGAATGGCTGATATACCCTGTTTGCACTGACAAGCAGAAGGATAATCCCACCAGTAAGAGTCAAATAAGTATAGATAATATGAATCCAGAACCACCACCCGTAATAATAGATTCCAAAATGAGTTACTTCATTTATTTCAAGTCTTTCCCATAAAATGTTATGGTATGAATTCGTGACAGCCAGTAAAAAGGTAACAAAAGGAATAGTGAGAAGCAATAAAAATGTTTTGTGGTTTGCAAATTTGTTCTGCCATGTGTAATACAGTGAAAACAATAAAAAAAACACAGGGCTGGTGGTGACACCGATGTAAGCGATTTTAGCCCACAAAAATTTTAAGGAAGCAGTTAAGGCAGCTTCTTCAAAGCCATCAGCAATGGTCCATACAGCAGCTGCCAGTTCGAAAAACGCAAGATATTTTGCACCGAAAGCGATCTTTTTCTTCCAGATTATAATAGCAATAACAATCGCCAGGAACCCCAGGAGAAACCGAATGTAAGAAAGCAGGTTAAAATCGTAAAGCATTTTTATATCCCGGGTATTACCTAATTCTACTTCGATTTATTAGAAAAGAGGTTTTCTTTTTACCCATAATTTCAAATGGGAAAAGATCCGCTCGCTTATTTACTCCTGCGATGATTTAGCAAACCGCAACCGGATAGGTTATACGTTCGGAATAATCATCGGAAACGTCAATTCTCAATAGTAGTATTAGTTTTTATAATTACCTAAAAATCTTATGACTAATTCTTTGTGCCATGCATTCAAGGTTAATACTTCAGTGATTCTTATTTAAGCCATCTATCCAGCCATCCAAAAAACTCTCTCTGCCATAGTATTGAATTCTGCGGTTTAACAACAAAGTGGGTTTCTTCGGGAAAAACGAGCAGTTTGCTGGGAATACCCCTTAGCTGTGCCGAGTTGAAGGCTTCCAGACTTTGCGTGTAGGGAACTCTCAGGTCCATCTCCCCTGTGATAATCATGATGGGAGTATCCCATTTATCCACAAAAAGATGAGGGGAAAACTTGTAACCAACCGGTTGTGGTTTCGCCCAATAGGGACCGCCATTGTCGAAGTTTACGAAAAAAGTTTCTTCTGTGGAGCCGTACATACTTTCCAGGTTGTAAATACCGCAGTGTGAGATGAAGGCTTTGAAACGGCCTTCGTGATGCCCGGCCAGGTAGAACACCGAGTAACCCCCGTAACTGGCGCCAATGGCTCCCAGATTGTCTTTGTCAACAAAGGGTTCTTTGCTTACGTTATCAATGGCGCTAAGGTAGTCCTTCATATTTTGGCCTCCATAATCGCCCGAGATCTGACGGTTCCATTCCTCTCCAAAGCTTGGAAGTCCTCGGCGGTTAGGAGCTACAACGATGTATCCGTTTGCAGCCATCAACTGAAGGTTCCATCGGAAGGAGAAAAACTGGCTTACAGCGCTCTGCGGACCACCCTGGCAATACAACAAGGCGGGATATTTCTTTGCAGGATCGAAATCCGGAGGGTAGATAACCCAAACCAGCATATCCTTATTATCGGTTGTTTTCACCCACCGCTCTTCTACATTGCCCATTTTTACAGCATCATAGATATTTTTGTTGGTGAAAGTCAACTGGGTTTCCTCCCCCGAAACAGGATTTATTCTAAAGATCTCGGTTGCCATGGAAAGCGACATCTTTTCGCCGGTTATAAGGCCTTCAGACATCGAGAAAGCTGTGTAATCGTGGTCTCCCTTGGTGACCGCACTTATTTCGCCGGAGCTGGTATTTATTCTGTAAATCTGAAACCGGGCATGTCGTCCCGAAATGAAGTAAATCGTAGTATTATCCTTGTCCCAAAGCATGTTTGCAACATCCTGATCGAATGTTTTTGTCAGGTCTGATTTTTCTTTTGTTTTAAGGTCCATCACTATTAGCCGCTGTTTATCTGCCTCGTAGCCAGGAGTGGACATACTTTGCCAGGCCAGCTTGCTTCCGTCGGGACTGAAAGCCGGATATTTGTCATATCCGGGCATACCTTCACTCAGGTTTTGGGTTTCACCGGTTTCAAGATTGTATAAGTAGATGTCGGAATTGGTGCTCACTGCATATTCCCGGCCCTTCATCTTTTTGCAGGTATAAGCAATGGATTTCGAATCGGGACTCCATTTTATTTCCGCCTGGTCGAAGTATGGCGACAAGGGAGCGTCAAATGGCTCATCCATCTGAATGTCTCTGCCTTCGGTCACCAATGCGCCATTTGGCTCAGCAATAAAAATGTGACTGTATGCATAGTCGCTCCAAGCATTCCAATGGCGGTACATCAGGTCTTCAGTAATCCTGACATTGGTAAGTGGGAGGTCGGGATAGATTTCCTGAGGGGTTTTATCGATTTTCACATCCTTTGTATAGAAGAATTTCTTCCCGTCGGGGGCAAATTCAAAACCGTTGATTCCTCCTTCAATCGCAGTAAGCTGCACTTTCCCTGAACCATCGGCGTTCATCTCCCAAATCTGTGCCGATCCGCTTTCTGATGAAATGAATCCCACTAAGTCACTGCCCGGCTTCCACCGCATGTTTCCTCCAACACCAAGATCAACAGGATCGCCGCCTTCTGTGGAGACCTTATAGATTTTTGTCTGGCTTTTGTTTACCGCGGCGTCATAACGTGTAACATTGTAAAGCACGCTTTTTCCATCGGGGGAGAGCTGTTGATCGGCAACACGGCCGAATTTCCAGAGAATTTCGGGGCTGAGTTTTGCTGCTGAGATTTCTTCCGGGGTCAAGGCGTTTGTGAAATCGCCGACAACTGGTTTTTCGGTTTCTTTTGCTTTGGAGCATGACAGAACCATCACGCTCGAAACAAGTACGGCTGAGAAGAAGGTTTTGAATTTCATGATTTTTAATTACTCGAAGTTTATTAAATCGGTTAAAGATTTACTTCTGCTTGTTTTTAAGTGCTTCCCTGATTTTAGCTTCCAGTTCATCAGCAAGTTCCTGATTGTCGGCCAGCAAAGCCTTCACTCCGTCTCTGCCCTGTCCCAGCTTTGTTTCTCCATAGCTAAACCATGACCCGCTTTTCTTGATTATGTCGTTTTCAACACCCAGATCAACAAGTTCGCCGGTTTTGGAAATTCCCTCGCCATACATGATATCGAATTCAGCTTTGCGGAAAGGTGGGGCAAGCTTGTTCTTCACGATTTTAACTTTCGTACGGTTGCCATTGATTTCCTCACCGTCTTTCAGCTGACCGGTGCGTCGAATATCGAGTCGAACCGAGGCATAAAATTTCAGGGCATTACCACCGGTTGTGGTTTCGGGATTGCCAAACATAACACCGATTTTCTCGCGAAGCTGATTGATGAATATGCAGCAGGTGTTCGTTTTGTTGATGTTGGCGGTAAGTTTACGGAGTGCTTGTGACATGAGTCTGGCCTGAAGGCCCATTTTTGAATCGCCCATTTCGCCTTCAATTTCAGCTTTGGGAGTAAGGGCGGCAACTGAATCGATAACAACAATGTCAACAGCGCCTGAGCGGATCAGGTGATCGGTAATTTCCAAAGCCTGCTCTCCGTTATCGGGCTGCGAAATGAGGAGGTTTTCAATATCCACCCCAAGTTTTTCAGCATAGAACCTGTCGAAGGCATGCTCGGCATCAATGAAAGCCGCAATTCCGCCTGCTTTCTGAGCTTCAGCGATAGCATGAATTGCCAGGGTGGTTTTACCGGACGACTCAGGTCCGTAGATTTCAATAACCCTTCCGCGGGGTAACCCGCCAATTCCAAGGGCAACATCCAAACCTATTGATCCCGTCGATATGGCTGGCACATCAACAATAACGCTATCTCCCATCCTCATGATGGAGCCTTTTCCATAGCCTTTTTCGATTTTATCCAGAGTAAGTTGTAGGGCTTTTAATTTTTCGCCATTAACGTTTACTGCTTCTTTTTTTTCCTTGCTCATATTGTTTTTTACCTATTAATGTTTCTAGTCTTCAAAAATCTGCTTCGAATGTTCCTTTATTTTCACTTTATCAATAATTTTTTCGATAATCCCATCTTCCGAAATCACGAAAGTCTTCCGCAGAATCCCTTCATATGCTTTTCCATACATCTTTTTCTCTCCCCAGACCTGGTAATCTTTGATTATCTTTTTCTCCTCATCGGAAATAAGGGGGAAAGGAAGGTTGAATTTCCCGATGAAATTCTGATGCGACTTTTCGCTGTCGGCGCTTACACCCAGGACCTCGTGGTTTTTGTCGATGAGGTCGCTGTAGTTGTCGCGCAAATTGCAGGCCTCGGTGGTGCATCCCGGAGTATTGTCTTTGGGGTAAAAGTACAAAACGAGTTTTTTCCCTTTGTAATCCGACAGGCTAACGGTATTGCCATTCTGGTCCTTCCCGCTGAATTCAGGGGCTTTGTCTCCAGGTTTCAATAAGTTCATAGTGGGGATTTTAATGCGTAAATGTAAGGATTCGGCATGAAAAACCGGTTAGTAACTTCTATAGTTTATTAACAATTCGGTTTCAGAAGGGTATTAATTTATTAGTATTTTTATGCAAAAATTTGCGAGCCCGGAATCCAATAACATAAAGCCAAAGAGTATGATGATCAGAGAAGTCCTTTTTAAGTCCATTTTAGCCCTACTGGTTTTGTTTTTCTTTTCCTCCAGGGATGTTCATGCTCAGTTTGAGAATAAGAATACCGCTGACCTGAAGTCGGAAGCCCTTTCGAATTTCAATTCGGGGAATTACTCTGATGCTCTTGCGCAGTATAGGAGCCTTCTTACCCGCTATCCCAAAGACGGCTTGTTCAGTTATTATTGTGGGCTTTCCCTTTTGAATATGAACAAGGATTTAAAGGCATCAATTGAATATCTTGAATTTGCTTCCTCCAAGGCAAGCGTCCCGAATCAGGTTTTTTATTTCCTGGGAGTCGCATATACCCGTAACTATCAGTTCCCCCAGGCAAAAAAAGCCTACAATCAATTTGCTTCCGTTGCCACCAAAACCGAATTGAAAGACCTGATGCCGTTAAGGTTGGCTGAAATGTCGGATAATGCTCTTTCACAAACCACTTCTTATAATACATTGGATGTGTTGGCTTCTTCTCTGTTTTCGTTCAGCGACTCCAATTATGTCAGGCAAATAAGTGCTCCCGGTGGTTCTCTCAAGCAGAAACCGGCAGAGCTCCTGCCTTCCTCAGAGGGTATGAAGGATATCACCAACCTGATGTTTATGCCCCGTGGGATAGAAAAAAACGATTATGTGTTTTATGCGGGTTACGGTAAAAGTAAGAAAAGGGGTTATGAGATCTTTATGGCTAAATCGGGCAACGGTCAGCGGTTCTCTGAGCCGGTAGCTGTGGATGCTGTGAATACCGATTTTGATGAAATTCTTCCCTATTACGATCCCATTGGAAAGGATTTGTATTTTGCATCCCGCGGACACAATAGCATGGGAGGATATGATTTATTCAAAGCGCACCATGATATAGAGAGGAACACCTGGACAGAGCCTGTGAATCTCGGTTTTCCAGTGAACTCGCCTTCCGACGAATTTTTGGTAATTCCAGGCACCGATCTGGGAAGTATTATGCTTATCACCGACAGGCAGGGGCTGGATAGCATGATCACTGCCTACCTTCTTCGCATCCACGAGCCTCGTGTGAAACTTGCAAATGCGGATCCTGTTGAATTGAAGAAGATTGGGAAATTCGGCGGGATCGAAGCCATTCCGGATATGGTGGATATGAGTGCCGAAAATATTCTTGCCGAGACAGCTGTCAGGTCAGAGCCTGTTCCTGTCATGGCACCGGCCAAGAGGCCAAAGCCAGGTGAAGTTGTTGGCCAAATGCCCGCTGATTATAACAAGTACCTTCGTCAGGCACTCGACCAGCAGTTTAAAGCCGATTCTGTTGCGAAACTTGCACGTGAGGCCCGCCTGCAGGCTAAAAACATTCCTGACCCAGATGAGCGCTGGGCACTTCAGAAAAATATTATATCCTGGGAGAAGCAGTCGGCCGATTTTCAATCCAAAGCCGATGAGTATTATCTCTTGGTTAAGCAAATGGAGAAGGGAAACGATGTCGACAGAAAAGTGCCTGATGCTATTGTAAAGGACACGGTTATCAACGACATAGCTCTTTACAAGTACAAGACAGATGATGTAGTTGAGCAGAAACCCGCTCCGATTGAACCTGTTGTTGCAGAACCCATCGCTCAGGTGGAGAACAAAGTTCCTGCGCCCCCGGCTGAAGAACCCATAGCGAAGCAGGAGAAAAGCATGAGCCGTTTTGTGTTGCTCGACTCATCCCCTTACTCGGCAAATAATCCCTTTCCTGAAGAAACCGTTTTTCCCAAGGGCTCCTATTATAAAATTCAGCTTGCCGTTCTAAGTCAGAATCCCGATTGGAAAGCTTTTGGAGGGCTCTCACCTGTGACCTTCGAAACGGTTGTGGGCAAGCCCATGAAGCGTTATTATGCAGGCTCATTCGCCAGGTACGAGGATGCGAAGACGGCCATGGAAGTTGTTCGCGGGAATGGTTTTCCAGAGGCATTTATTGTTGGATGGTTTGATGGGCAAAAGATGGCGGTGACAAAAGTAATTGAATTGGAAAAGAGGAATTAGCTTTGAAGTTCGCTTCATACTAATTGCAGTTTGATCAATTTTTTTACTAAATTTGGATAATTTCTAATCAAGTATGGCACAGAAGATTTATGAACGACCATTAATATGGAATAACGGCAAGGCTGAGAATGCTGAGTCTCATTTTCTTGTGCTTTATAACGACGACTTCAACACCTTTGAGTTCGTTATCCAGAGTTTGGTGGAGGTATGTGATCACAGCGCCGAACAGGCAGAGCAGTGCGCAACCATTACTCATTTCAAGGGAAGGTGTGAGGTGAAAAAGGGGCTGAAAACAGAACTTCAGCCGATGCAGGTTGCACTGATAAAAAGAAATCTGAAAGCTTTAATAGAATAAAAATTAATGGGGGCAATTATTATACTTATTGTTTTGGGGATTTTGTTATTCCTTATAGAGTTTCTTCTCATTCCGGGGATTACCATCGCAGGGATCGGAGGAGCTATTATGACCATGTCTGGAGTTTATATCGCTTTTGAACGCTTTGGAACCAAGATTGGGGTGCTTGTGCTTCTTTTTACCCTGGTTTCAACAATTGTGATGTTTGCTTTTTCTTTGCGGTCGAAAACCTGGAAAAAGGCAATGCTCAGCACCAATATCGATAGCAATGTTGCCGACGATTTGGGACTTGAGCTCCTTCACGAGGGCGATAAGGGCGAAACAATTGGCCGTCTTGCCCCAATGGGGATGATCAGAATTTCAGGTCACAGCTATGAGGCAAAATCAATAGCTGGATATATCGAACCCCATACCCCTGTCGAAATTGTTAAAATAAGTGCATCTCAAATCATTGTAAAACCAATAAAATAACAAATTATGGAAATTGGAATAATTATTATAGTCGCCGCTTCCCTTGTTGGGTTGTGGATTATCTTTTACTTTATCCCCATCGGTCTCTGGTTTAGGGCCTTGGTTTCAGGGGTGCACATTTCACTGTTGCAGCTCATTTTTATGCGTTGGAGAAAGGTTCCGCCAGGAACTATTGTGCAAGCCTTAATTGTTGGAACCAAAGCCGGCATTGATCTTAACCGTAACGACCTGGAAGCACATTTCCTGGCAGGTGGTCATGTGGAGAGAGTAGTTAATGCCTTGGTATCAGCCAGTAAGGCAAATATTGACCTTTCTTTTAAGATGGCAACAGCCATTGACCTTGCGGGAAGAGATGTGTTTGAAGCCGTTCAGATGTCGGTAAACCCCAAAGTCATCAATACTCCCCCGGTAACCGCTGTGGCAAAAGACGGTATACAGCTTATTGCAAAAGCAAGGGTTACGGTCCGCGCAAACATAAAGCAACTTGTGGGTGGTGCCGGTGAAGAGACCGTTCTCGCAAGGGTAGGAGAAGGGATAGTATCTTCAATCGGTTCTGCAACCAATCACAAGGCTGTTCTCGAAAATCCTGATTTCATATCTAAAGTTGTTCTCGACAAAGGACTTGACGCCGGTACTGCATTTGAGATCTTATCTATTGATATAGCAGATATCGACATCGGGAAGAACATTGGAGCTGTCCTGCAGATGGATCAGGCAAATGCCGATAAAAACATTGCTCAGGCAAAAGCCGAAGGCAGAAGAACCATGGCTGTTGCCCTGGAACAGGAAATGAAAGCCAAAGCTCAGGAAGCCCGCGCGAAAGTAATCGAGGCTGAGGTTGAGATACCCCTTGCAATGGCAGAAGCATTCAGAAAAGGAAACCTCGGAATTATGGACTACTACAAGTTTAAAAATATTGAGTCCGATACCAATATGCGCGACAGTATTTCAAAGGGAGGGAAAGATAAGGGTACCAACGAAAAAAGCAGCTAAATCATTAGCTTTTTAAAATCACACCCACCTGAAAAGTTTTGCACTCTTCAGGTGGTTTTTTTTTGATTTCCGCGCTCTTTCTGCGTTTGCTCGGCGCTTCTATTACACATGCGTTTTGTGGGATGTTAACGAAAGCCTTATTCCCACTGGCAAATGTGTGTTTTTTGAGAATATGATGAATTCATTACTTATGTTGATTAATAATTATGGATATTTCATTTGCAATTTGTAATTTCACCTTCATATTTAATAACCTTAGAATCATGAATACAATTAAAAAAATTAGTCTGGTATTTTTCTTGTTCCTGGTAACGTTGACTCTTTCTCCAAATGCCTTTGCATATTCCCCAACCAACAATTCTCCAAATAAAGAGGTAAAGGGAAATAGTGGGAAGAATAACAAGAAAGGCGGAAAAGGAAACAATGGCCACAATGGTAACAACGGGGGTGGTAACGCAGTTGGAGCACCTATTGATGGTGGCATTCTTTCGATCCTCGGAGCGGCTGGTGTTAGCTATTATCTGGTAAGAAAACGGAAAAGGAATTCGTCTGAAATTATTTAATTTTCAAAACCTCCTGTTATTCAGGAGGTTTTTTTTGATTTCTTCTAATGTCTTCAAAGCACTCCCTTCAATGAGGAGGTAGCTCATATCAATTGAGTTTGCTTTCTTGAGTGTAAATTTCTCGAACTTTCGGAGCAGAGGCTTAAATTACTTAAACAAAGCCGGGTCAAGGGATCGTTCATTGTTCAGAAACGCCACCACAAATGCCTGAGGGTATCCCGATGCCCTGCATTTAGTCTGGAACGACTTGGCTTCCGCAAGAGTCTTCAACTCGCCCACCGTTGATCGGTAAGCACCTTTATACAGATACTCAAAGGTCTTATAGCTTTGCCCGCCAATTGTTACAGAATAGCTTCCTTTTGCAGTTGTGTTTGCCGCAAACTGTACCCTGTAAATCAGAACATCTTTCTTTTCTTCAAAGTTCACCTTGGTAGTTTCTGCAGTTGGGATCGGAGCCTCAACAGATTTGGGAGTTTGAATGGTTTCAAGCTTTTCTTCTTTCTTGCTTGATGGTTGAGAAGGCAAGACTTCCACGGTGTTAGCAGGAGCCTGTGTAGAAGCGTTTTTTGGGGAAGCGAGGTATGTTTCGGCTATGGCCTCGGTTTTGTCCGGCTTTGCCTCCTCTGTTTTCCCGGGTTCTTTTTCCAGCGCTTGGGGGAAATCCGTTTCGAGAAGGGCGAAGTTGTAAAGCAACGACGACAGGTTTGCATCCGCAAAAAGAGCAGTGCTGTTTAAGGTCACACGGAATAACTGCATTCTGGTTTTGTCGGACTCCTGTTTCCTCGTAAACAATGCCGTGCTTCCGTCATTTTTGTTTAACGTGAAGGCCACTTCATCGTCCCGACTGTTAATAAGACTGGTGAGATTTACAGGTTTCCCCCATTCTCCGCCATTGTATTTGCACACAAAGAGGTCAAGGCCGCCATATCCCTTCATGCCATCGGATGAAAAATACAGGTTGTTTTCAGAGTCCAAAAATGGGAACAGCTCGTTGCCTTTAGAGTTTATTGTTGATCCCAGACTTACAGGTTCAGTCCATTTGCCTGCTTCCAAACGAGTTTTGAACAAGTCCATCCCCCCCTCGGATCCGCTCCTGTTGGAAACAAAAAGGATTGTATTCCCATCATCCGATAAGGCGGGATGCGAATAAACAGAATTCCCGGCACAGAAACTTAGAGGGTTATTGTCCGAAACCCATATGTTTTCCTTTTCAGAAAATTCAGCAGCGAAGATTTTCTCATTGTCATCCTTTCCAGTCTTTTTTGTGAAATACATTTGGGAAAAATCTTTGCTGAAAGTAATTGCTTCGCAGGGATATGAAAACGGTGCGGAGGGGTGAAAAACAACCCGCTCCCCCAACATTGTATCCTGGTCTACTGCGTAATATGCTATAGGCGAGCCAAAAGAGACGTGTCCCGAAATCATTTTTTGCTCGTTTTTGGAAGAAGAGAGAAACACAAGCCCCTCTTTGTAAAACTGCACCCCGGAGGAAGGGGGAAGGATATCCAGAAAAAATGAATCTACACGTACCGGATGGTTGTTGACAGAACTGTCCGATATTGATCGATCGCCAGGTTCAATGAATAGCTCCCTTCCGTATGCGGACTTACCTGTTTTGTGGCCATTCAACCCAAAGACCAGGATTGATAAAAGTATAACAGTATGATTTGCTTTCATGAGTATTTGTAAATTGTTGGCACTACCAGCTACTTTGGTTAGAAGACCTGGTTTTTTTTCCTTTTATATTAAGACCTGCAGTAAGTTCAATTACGGGCTCTCTGATATAAAACGCTGAATTTTTTGGGATTATAAAGTAGGCTCCCAAATATACGCCCGGGTATTTGTATTGAAAGAAAAACGAAGTTGAATTTCTGTCGTTGAAGTATGTGCCGATGCAGAAATCTTTGAGGTAAAGCTTAACTACCGGGTTAACATTTTCGAAGAGTTTGATAGAATTGAAGCTATCTGTCTCAAAAATAACCGAAGGTTCAAGCACGATTCCCATGGAACGCTGCAGAAGAATTTTATACCCGGTTTGGAAATGGAATTGCCGGGAAACAGGTATTTCATATCTGCCCAGACTATCTGGGGCTTCAGGGTTTCCTGCAATATTGGTAGATGATACCCCGATGTGGAAATTGGAGTTGTAAAAGTAAACCCCTAAATCCATGTTGGGATAAAATGTTTTTTTAGGAGGAATTGCAAGCAATGAGTCACTCGAAGCATCATTGGTAATCGTGTTATAAACCCCTTTTATAGTTCCCCCGAAGGATAAAAAGGACAGGTTGTTTTTGCTTACGGGAATATGATAGGAGGCTGCAAATGCCCCACCCACATTGCGTGAAGCGTTATTCAAATCGTTAAAGAATGCCCCTCCAATACCGATATTGCTGAATTGTTTGGTTTCGGGGGATGAGAAATATACCGGTCCCTTTTTCGAAAGTCGGGTATCCCCGCTGAGAATTTGTGATGTGGTTTTATTATGAAAAGCAGCAATCACGTTTATAGAACTGTAGTCTTTACAGCCTGCCATGGCCGGGTTGAAAACAAAGGGGCTGAAAATCCGGTATGAAACAGGATTCAGAGGCATCTGTTGCCCCTCTGATTTAACTACGTAAAATGAAAGTGACAGTAGTAAGAAAACCTTGATTATAGAATACATATGAGTTCGTAAGTGAATGAGTTTAATACAATCGGATTGCTGTTTTGGAACTACTAATAAAGATAGGTTATTTTTCCTATTCAATTCAAGTCATTTTTACGGAAAGTTTAATATTTTCTATATCATGGCCCTTTTAGTAGGGGCTAAATCTGATAATTAATAGTTTTATTAAACAGATTTTTAGGCAGTGTTGTTCAAGGATTTGCTATAAAGGGGGTGTCGTAATCACAGGATCGATCTGCCACTAATTAACACAATATAAAGGCCTCCCGACATTTAAGTGTTTAGCGGGTTCATCAAAAATATGGGTTACATCGGGGGGCCTTTCGGAGAGAGCTTTCATTATTATATCGCTCAAACCCTTTCCAGCTTGCGCAGTACCTGCACTTTGCAATGTCTTTTGCAATTTGATTAATGTTTATAATTCATTGATTAATAATTTGAATAAGTGAAGGGGGTATTATAATTTTATCATCTATAATAATCAGGTAGTATACACTCTTATTCTTAAAATAATGAAACACTTTAAAAAACTAAGTTTTACCTTGCTTTTATGCATTGTAACGCTTGCGTTTTCTTCAGATGCATCTGCTGCTGTAAGAAAGCAAAACCGCAATGGAGGTGACAATGGCGCGGTTGGGGCTCCTTTGGACGGAGGCTTGCTTTCGGTGCTTGGCGCTGCAGGGGTAGGCTACTACCTCATGAGGAAAAAGAAAAGAAACTCTCCGGAAATTTAAAAACCTCAAAACCTCCCTGAAATAAGGAGGTTTTTTTTTAGCATTATTTAATTGATGCTGTTGCAGTTTTTCTGCTTGCGAATTCCTTTTATGATTATTACATTTAGGTTTTATTTATCAGCGCAATCAAGTGGCCTTTTGCTTTTTTGGGGGAGAGAGATTGGCACGGATGGAAAATGTTGAATAAATCCCCAACTGATCACAATTATCATTAGCGCAACTTTATACATATTTCAGCAAATATTAATACTAATAAATTTATGTCAACAGACCTTATTGCAACCAAAGAAAAAGTCAAAGCTTATATACTTGAAGTAACAAGTGTTGATAAAAGTAAAATTGAGGATCACTCCTTGATCTTCAAAGAAGGGTATTTCGACTCAATGGGTTTTGTTTTATTGATTACATTTCTTGAAGAAACATTTGGAATTAGAACTGCCGATGCGGATCTTGTGGAAGACAACTTCGAATCGATTGATGCAATCACTGATTTTGTAATTCGTAAAACACAATAACGAACCATGTGTGGGGTTGCCGGAATTATTGATTATCAAAAGAAAGATAACAATAAGCATATTGTAAAGAATATGCTCACAGCAATTAGTTATCGTGGACCGGATGAAAGTGGGATTTATCATTCTCCCTTCGCAACTATTGGAAATGTGCGCCTGAGTATCGTCGATATTTCCGGGGGACAGCAACCTTTATCGGATCCATCTGGCCGGTATTGGATTGTTTTTAACGGGGAAATATTTAATTATCCCGAGCTACGAAAAGATCTTGCTGCCAAAGGCTGTCAGTTTTCTACACACTCCGATACCGAGGTTTTGGTTCAGCTTTATGCAACTTATGGGAAAAAGTGTTTGTCGCTTCTCAACGGACAGTTTGCTTTTGCCATATGGGATAAGATGGAGCAGGAGTTGTTTGTTGCGCGCGACAGGGTAGGCATCCGGCCGCTCTTTTACAACATCTCTGATGGAGTTCTTACATTCGCTTCAGAGATTAAATCCCTTCTCCAGAATAAAAATATTGCAGCTGAACTGTCGCATAAGAGCTTGTCGCAGGTTTACACCTTCTGGACGGCAATCACCCCTAATACAGCCTTCAAGAATGTTCTCGAACTTCCCCCCGGACACTGCCTGCATTATAGCAGAAAGGGCTTGCGAATTGAAAAGTTTTGGGATTTGAACTATGGAAAGCGTAACGCTTCCCTCTCCTTCAGCGATGCAACCGAAGGTTTTCATGAGCTTTTTACCGATGCGGTGAGAATCCGTTTAAGAGCCGATGTTGAGGTTGCTGCCTATTTGAGCGGGGGGATCGACTCCAGTGCAACTGTTTCATACATCAAGGATATCGAGCCGGGGGTGCTCAATACCTTTTCAATAGGTTTTGAAGAGAAGGATTTTGATGAAAGTTCATACCAAAATGAGGCGGCCAGGTATTTTAATACCACTCACAAGTCGATAAAATGCTCGTCAAAAGAAATAGCGGAAAGTTTCCCTAAGATTGTGTGGCATTCCGAAACTCCAATAACCCGAACGGCTCCTGTGCCGATGTTCCTTCTTTCGAAGCTGGTGCGTGAGAGTAATATAAAGGTGGTTATCACGGGGGAGGGTGCCGACGAAATCCTTGCCGGTTACGATATTTTCAAAGAGGCGAAGATCAGGAGGTTCTGGGCCTCTCAGCCCGATTCTGCAATCCGGCCCTTGCTTCTTAAGAAACTGTACCCCTATCTTCCTCAGATGAATGGGGCAAATCCAGCCATGCTGAAGATGTTCTATGGTTTCAAACTGGAGGATATCGGAAACCCGTTTTATTCCCATCTGATGCGTTGGAACAATTCAAACCACATCAAAAAACATTTTAACGAAGAGCTCAAGGGTAAATTGGATGGCTACTCTGTTTTTACGGATATTGAGGAGCGCTTGCCTGCTGGATTTGATTCCTGGGATTACCTGGAGAAATCGCAATGGCTTGAAACCACAATTTTCATGTCAGGCTACCTTCTTTCTTCCCAAGGCGACAGGATGGGTATGGCAAACTCGGTGGAAGGAAGATATCCTTTCCTCGACTACCGTGTAATTGAGTTTTGTAATTCACTTCCGGAACGTTTTAAGCTAAATGGACTGAATGAAAAGTTTTTGCTTAAGAAACTACTGATAAACAAAATACCGGATCGTATCCTTAACCGCTCAAAGCAAGCCTACAGGGCTCCCATAAGAAGCGTCTTCCTTTCGAAGGATGCACCTGAATATGTAGCTGAAATGCTTTCCCCGGAATATACCTCCAAAGTGGGCGTATTCAGTTATGATTCGATTTCAGCATTGCTTTCGAAGATTGAAAAATCCGGAAGCAGCAGCGAAGTGGACAACATGGTACTGACATCGGTTATTTCAACGCATTTGTTGTATTCTCAGTTCATTGAAAACAAGACAGAGGGATTGTTGGCTGCGCCATTGAGGAATTTTAGGGTGATTGAGGAGGGGTAGGTAGTTGTTTCAGGGTTTTGGGCCTGCGGCCGTTCCAAGGTTTCAGGCCTGCGGCGTTTCAAGGTTTCAGGCCTTCGGCGTTTCAGGGCCTACGGCCGTTACATTGTTTCAGGCCTTCGGCGTTTCAGGGCCTACGGCCGTTGCATTGTTTCAGGGCTAGGTAATCCGAAATGCTTTGAAACTCTGAAACCCTGAAACTCTGAAACTCTGAAACTCTGAAACATTGAAACTCTGAAACTCTGAAACATTGAAACTCTGAAACTCTGAAACATTGAAACTCTGAAACTCTGAAACATTGATTGAAACTCTGAAACTCTGAAACTCTGAAACATTGAAACTCTGAAACTCTGAAACTCTGAAACCCTGAAACTCTGAAACATTGAAACATTGAAACCCTGAAACCCTGAAACCCTGAAACATTGAAACCCTGAAACCCTGAAACAACGAACAAACGAACACAAGCTCATAAAACAATAAATAAAAAATCAACCACATAACAAACATCATGACACAAAAAAAGCCATTTTCCAAAGACCTGATTTTGCTTGATAATGTAGAGAAAGCAGTTGATGAAATTGTACTGAAACTCCAGAATGACGTGCTGCATAATATTAAGCGCTTTGGCGCTGCCATTGGTATCAGCGGTGGGATTGACTCCTCAGTATGCATGGCTCTGGCCGCTAAAGCCTTTGGACCGGAAAAAGTGTTGGGTATAATGATGCCCGAGCACGATTCCAGTCCCGAAAGCGAAGAGCTGGCTCGTGAGCTGGCCGACAAGTTCGGTGTCAAAGCCATCAAGGAGGATCTGACGCCTGCACTTGCCGGTTTTAAATGCTACGAAAGACGCGATGAGGCCGTAAAAAGGGTTTTTCCTGAATACGATCCGAAAACTTATAAGATGAAAATCGGCGTCAGGCAGACAGGACTCTATAACAACCTGCCCCCGCTCTTCTCCCTCACCATTATCGACAAAGACGGGAAGCAGCAGGATAAAATTCTTCAGGCACGTGAGTACCTGCAAATTGTTGCCGCCTCAAACTTCAAGCAGCGGGCAAGAATGTCGATGGTTTATTACCATGCCGAAGCACTTCATTATGCAGTTATCGGAACTCCCAACAAGCATGAACAGGAACAGGGATTCTTTGTGAAATACGGAGACGGTGGTGCAGATGTTATGCCCATCGGAAACTTATACAAAACGCAGGTTTATCAACTCGCTGAATACCTGGGAGTCCCCAAACGCATTATCGTAAGAACCCCAACAACCGACACGTATTCTGCCGAGCAGACTCAGGAAGAATTTTTCTACCAATTACCTTTTCAGCTGATGGATATATTCTGGCTTGGATTTGAGAATGGATACCCTGCCAAAGAGGTAGGATTGGTTATGGGTGAAACCGAGGAAAGAGTAGAGGCTCTGTTTAGAAATTTCGAAAGGAAGCGTTTAACTACCGAATATCTTAGGATGGCTCCGGTGCGGGACTATTTTGGGAGTTAGTGTTTGAGGGTTTCTGGCCTTCGGCCGTTTCAGGGTTTCAGGGCCTTCGGCCGTTGGAGGGTTTCAGGCCTGCGGCGTTTCAGGCCTTCGGCCGTTGCAGTCGCCTATGGCGGTTTCAGGGCCTTCGGCCGTTGCATTGTTTCAGGGCTT
>JAIFNN010000121.1 GCA_020047715.1 Bacteroidota bacterium
GAACGGGTGAAATCGTTAAAAGGCTGCAACTCGAATTTCCTGACCAGCTCCATATATATGAGAGGGCAGGAAAACTCGGCTTAGGTACCGCTTATATAGAGGGATTTAAATGGGCACTCGCAAGACCCTACCAATACATCTTCGAAATGGACGCTGATTTCTCACATAATCCCGAAGATCTTATTAACATCCGTAACGCTTGTGTTAAGGGAGGAGCAGATATGGCCATCGGCTCACGCTATATCTCGGGGGTAAATGTTGTAAACTGGCCCATGGGGCGTGTCCTGATATCATACTTTGCATCGGTTTATGTGCGGTTTATCAGCAGGATGGCCGTTCGGGATGCAACCGCGGGCTTTGTTTGCTATTCCCGCAAGGTCCTTGAAACCATTAACCTTGACAAAATTCGATTTAAAGGTTATGCTTTCCAGATTGAAATGAAGTTTACCACCTGGAAATATGGCTTCCACATCGTTGAAGTGCCTATTATCTTCACCGACCGAAAGGAAGGTTCATCCAAAATGAATGGGGGAATTGTTTATGAAGCCATGTGGGGTGTGGTAAAAATGAAGCTTACCAGCTTTTTCAGATCTTATAAAAGACCCGACTGAACATGTCAAAAATTCTGATCAACCATGTAATGATCGTCAATGAAGGCCGTTCCTTTATAGGAAATGTGTTGATTGACGGCGATTTTATCTCCAGAGTTTCAGAATCCGAAATCCCTGCAGATAAAGATACCCTAATAATTCACGGAGAACACAAATATCTCCTGCCGGGCGTTATCGACGATCAGGTCCATTTCCGGGAACCCGGCTTGACCCATAAAGGTGAAATCGCTACCGAATCGGCTGCAGCAGTTGCCGGAGGGGTTACTTCATACCTCGAAATGCCAAATACCCATCCGCAAACTATCACAATCCCTTCCCTAACTGAAAAATTCGAATTAGCAGCTTCCCGCTCACATGCCAATTACTCCTTCTACTTGGGGGCCACAAACGACAATATCAGCGAAATACGTAAAGTGGACCCTGCCACCACCTGCGGAGTTAAGATTTTTATGGGCGCTTCTACCGGAAACATGCTTGTTGACAACCGTTCCAGCCTGGAAAAAATATTTGCCGAATCTCCGGTGCTAATTGCAACCCATTGCGAGGACGAGACTATCATCCGGAACAATATTACCATGTGTAAGCAAAAATACGGCGAGGATATCCCTATGATGTGCCACCCACTTATTCGCAGCGAAGAGGCTTGCTATGTTTCATCCTCCCTCGCAGTGGAGCTCGCACACAAATACAATTCTAAACTGCATGTGCTCCATATCTCAACCGCACGTGAGTTATCACTTTTTGAAAAGGGCCCGGTCACAGGTAAGAACATAACCGCTGAGGGCTGCATTCATCACCTTTGGTTTAACGACACCTATTATGAAAGCAGGGATACCTTGATCAAATGGAATCCTGCTATTAAAACGGAAAGAGACCGACTTGCGCTTATTGACGCAGTAATCGAAGATAAAATCGACGTGATTGCCACCGATCACGCGCCTCATACCCTTATTGAAAAGGCAAACCGATATTTCCAGGCTCCTTCAGGTGGACCCATGGTACAGCACAGCCTGCTGGCCATGCTTGAGTTCGTTAAACGCGGAGTCTTTACAATCGAAAAGGTCGTTCATAAAATGTGTCATGCTCCGGCCGACCTGTTCAAGATCGACCGCCGAGGATACATCCGCGAAGGTTACTATGCCGATCTGGTGTTGGTGAACCCTGAAAAGTCATTCGAGGTTTCCATTTCCAACCTCTTATATAAGTGTCATTGGTCTCCCCTGGAAGGTGAAATCCTGCACCATAAAATCGAAACCACATTTGTAAATGGAAAAATAGTATACCAGCATGGGGAAGTGGTGAAGGAATTACATTCTATGCCACTGAGATTTCTGAGGTAGATTCAGGTTTATCCCATCTATTCCTGAACGTCCCTGCTATACAATTCAAACTTTGTGTTTTTCCATAGGAGATGAACACTAATATGATTTTCTGCCAGGTACTTCTGAAGAGAAGGATTCGGAAGATCTGTGCATAACAAAAAGTAGTTTATATCTTCCTCAGCTAATTTTTGGGTCAGACTACTAATATCCTGGGCATAATGATTAGCCAGGCTACTTCTTCCTGCATATAGCGACAACACTCTGGGTTTATTGAATGCGATTTTTGCGTCAGTTGGCGTGATTTCAGCTATAGTTTTAAATGCTTCCAAAGCTTCGGGCTCTTGCGGTCCCAACAATAACCGATTCTTTTCAATGATGATCTTCTGAATACCCGGTTCATATTGGAGAATACTGATTAAGCCTAGAGCAATGGCAAATACAGCTGGTTTTATCCGTGATTCAGGTTTTATCGACTTTAAACCCAAGATTATATAATACAAACTAACAGGTATCATCGGGAATAGCAACCTTATTCCCTGGGTCAAATTCGGAAACAAAAAAATGATCAGGAAATACATGCATGTCAAAATCTCAATAAATCCGAAGCTCTTTATACAACTGAATAAAAAACCCACTATGAAAAAACTTAATGCAAATGACTTTATTATTAAAGGGATCGCGCTATAAATACCAACTTCCGGTTGGAAAAATCTTTGGAAGTTCTGAATGTAATAATCGGCGTTTCGGAGCATGGTTAGTTTGATTTCATAAAACGATACCGAGGATGAGTAAAAAGAAAATGCATCCGTTTCGATTGGGAAAATCAATTTTGTAAATACCAGATAAACTATTCCTGTAGTACAAAGTGAATAAACACCCAGTTTCCAATTTAAGTGCCATTCCCCATCAGTAAACCTATTTCTTCCAGCAAGTAAAGCCTGATCAAAAAGAATTGCAAGGGGTACTATAAAGCCAGCGCTTCGGATCATAATCAGCCATGCTATTAGAAGACCCAATAAAATAGGGAATAGCACGGAATTAGATCTCAGGCGAATCCTAGTATAAAATATAATACAGAGCATTAAGAACAGAGTGAAAGGAATATCAGAAAGGATTTCCATCTTGAATCTTAGCGTCCATGGATTATATACCAAAATCAGAACACCAATAACAGCAACCAGATTACCAAAAGAGTTTCTTAAAAAGTAAAAGGACACTATTCCCAAAAGAAATAGTAGAGTTGTCATGAAATAGGAGAATGCGAGAATACTGTTTCCTGCGGTAATATAAACAGGAACCAACATAAGTGGAAAACCATTTGGATAACAATTTGGCGCAAAAGGATACTGATCGTTAAAAATATATCCGGTCTGAGAGGGTGATATTCCCTTGGAAATATTAATTGCCTGATGGATATACTGGGCAAAATCTCCACCCCAGTCGTGACAATCCTTCATATTTAGAAAAAACATTGGCGTCAATAAAAGCAAGAGGAGCACGATTCCCCATTCTTTTTTGAGAATTAGTTTAACAGGCATATTAGAAAACATTTAGCAATACTATTTCAAAGCTAAGAAAATATTTGAATTCTACCGAGTGATGTCAGTTTCCCGACTTGAAAACTATTTATTCCGGGCCATTGTTTCCTTTTGAAAGTTTTTTTACCCAAATTCCAAAAAACTGAAAGCAATTTAATATTTCTGCTTACTTTTGTCCCCCGAAAACAACAAAATCCAAGCATGTTAACAGTAGAGAAAATCGGCGGCACGTCGATGTCAAGATTCGAGGAGGTTCTGAGGAATATTGTAATCGGACAAAGAAAGAAAGGGGATTATTACAATCGTATTCTTGTGGTATCCGCATATAACAATGTAACCAACTGGCTGCTTGAGCATAAGAAAAGCGGTACTCCCGGCATATATGCGAAGTTCGAGAAACGGGAGGACTATATTGAAGCTCTGGATGATTTGTTGCTAAAGCTCGTCGCTATTAACACTGAACTGGCACCCATCGGACTGAATCTTAAACAGGCGGATGATTTTATCACTGAGCGTATCTGCCAGGCCAAGAACTACCTTAAAAGTCTTGCCGCTGTGTTGGCCACGGGTTATGTCAACAAAACCAACATCCTGCTGGCTGCTCGCGAAATTCTCTCTAGTATTGGAGAGGCGCATTCGGCTTTTAACTCAGTTAACATACTTGAAAACAATGGCGTAAAAAGCCTCTTTATCGATCTCTGCGGATTCAATGATCCAGAGTTTCTCACCATAGATGAGCGCATTCAGCTAGCCTTCAACGGAATCGATTTCTCAAAGGTTTTACCTGTTGCAACCGGATACACAAAGGGAACTGAAGGGATTATGAGGGAGTTCGACAGGGGGTACTCGGAAGTGACTTTCAGTAAAATAGCTGTGGCTGTAAAAGCGGATGAAGCCGTTATCCATAAAGAATTCCATCTTTCGTCGGCCGATCCCAATATCGTGGGCGTTGATAAATCGGTTCCTGTTGGTCATACCAATTATAATGTAGCTGATCAGCTCGCTGATGTTGGCATGGAAGCCATTCACCCAAAAGCTTCCAAACCGCTTGAAGTTGCAGGAATCAATATCCGTCTAAAAAACACATTTGAACCGGAACATCCGGGAACCCTTATCTCAAAAAATTTTATTTCGGAAGATGGGAAAGTGCAAATCATCACAGGAACCGACAAGGTGGTTGCAGTAGAGGTTCATGATCCGCTGATGGTTGGGCAGGTTGGTTTTGACTTAGGAATCATGCAGATATACCAAAGCTATAAAGTAAGTTACATCCTTAAAGCAACCAATGCTAACAGCATCACACAGGTGATATGGGAAAAAGACCTTAAAGATGAACTCCTGAATGAGTTAAAAAGCAAATATACAAAAATCACGGTTCTCCCCTGTTCTATTGTTTGCGGCCTCGGAACCTCAATCAGCAAACCAGGGGTAATCGCCAAAGCAACAGCTGCTCTTGCAGAGAGAAATATAAATATTGCGGCTATGTCTCAATCCCTCAGCCAGATCAACATTCAATTTGTGATTAACAGAGAGAATTACAAAGAGGCTATTATTGCGCTGAATGATGCGCTTTGCTTTAAAGTTTAAAGCTTCAATCGCTCTGCCCTAAGGCTAATTGGTATACTTACCAAATTAAGTTTATACTTGAGCATACTATTCTGGTGAACAGAATAATCTAAAGCGAAGATATTGCAAAGGATGCAGCATCTGTAAGTCAAAAGAATACAGCAATATTTAAACAATAATTACAATAATAGTCATTATTGGCAAAGGCATATTACCGAGCTAATTGAACCAATGTATCATTACTTACTAAGAATTGTGACATTTTTGAATATAACAAACCAATATTAATGGGTTTCGAAAGATAATCATCACATCCTGCTTTCAAAGATCTTTCCCGCTCACCCGAAAGAGCATAAGCCGTCTGCGCTATAATAGGCAACTCAGGTCTGAACTTTTTTATTCTGCTGGTTGCCTCATAACCATTTAGGACCGGCATTTGCACATCCATTAAAACCATCTCTATCTCCTGATGCCTTTCAACAATTGAAATTGCTTCCTCTCCATTATGTGCCCGAATAACAACAACTCCTGAATTTTTAAGGCTCTCCACTAATAATGCAAAGTTGGAGTTATTATCCTCAGCAATTAGTATAGTTTTTCCATCCCAGTTTATTTGTCGATTACTATCAAATAATATTGATTGCTGGTCTTCAATTATTCTGTTTGCCCGCTCAAAAGGCAATTCAACAAAAAAAGACGCTCCTCTGCTAAGTTCAGACTCAACCATTATTTTACCACCCATAAGCTGAACCAAATTTTTCGTTATTGCGAGTCCCAAGCCTGTGCCTCCTTGATTGCGTTTTAGGGACCCGTCGACCTGCCTGAACCGCTCAAAAATTATCTTCTGATCTTTCTTAGCGATTCCGATTCCTGTATCTTTAACAAAGAACTCGGCCTTCGATTCGGAAATAATTTCATAGCCAAACTCAATTGCGCCATTTTCGGTGAATTTCAATGCATTGGATAATAGATTAGTGAGTATTTGTGACAACCTGTGTGGATCTGTTATTATTGTAAGTGTCTCCTCTGGAAAGCCTTTAATCAAAGATAACTCAACTTTGCTTTTTCCCCTGTCTTTGATAATTTCCCTGAACTTGAAATTCAGATCATCAAGCATTTTATTAAGCATGCATTCCTGCTTCCTGATAGTTAATTCGCCCGCTTCGATTTTCGCAAAATCAATAATATCATCAATTATATGAAGAAGCATATCGCCACTCTGGCTAATGTATCGTATGTAATCATTCTGGGTTTTATCCATTTGACCGTTTCGGGCAAGCAAGCTAGTAAATCCGATAATAGAGTTCATCGGAGTCCTGATTTCATGTGACATATTGGCAAGAAAAGCGGACTTGAGCCGATCCGACTCTTCCGCTTTCTTTTTTTCCCTTTCGAGAGCTTCAATATATTTTTTTCTTTCAGTATTATCAATTATTATTCCTGTATACCCTTCAACTCTATTATTAACCATCTTTGAATTTGAATAAACCATGGCAGGAAATGTCGAAGTATCTTTTCTTACTCCAATAGATTCTTTAAAATTAAACTCTTTGCCTTCAACAACAGGATTCATATTGTCCGACTTAATAACCTCAATTAGGTTAAGTCCATCTTGAACATCTTTATATGAATATCCAAAAGTTTCAACCCAGGTTTTATTCACATAATTAAAATTCCCTACTTCATTCGTTTCAAATATGCATTGAGGTAACATATCTGCCAGTTGCCGGTACTTTAATTCATTAAGTCGCAGCGCTTTCTCAGCTTCATCTCTTTGTCGGTCTCTCAGATTTAAACGTTCAATCATCTTATGGAATTCACTGTATAATACTTCAATTTCGTAATGGGGTTTTCCAAACTCAGGGATTTCCTTTTTTTTGAAATCAGACTTTATAAGCATCTGAATATGGTCAGTAAGTGCTGATAGGGGGGCTGTTATTCGTCTTGAAATTATAATACTTACAATTATACTTAGAACAAAAATAATCACAAAATAAGCAATATAATAGACCTCCATTTTCTGAAAAGCATGCTGAGCTGAATTATTGGCATTGCTGACAATTTCATTCAAAGATGCAAGTATTTTTTCTTCTTTTTGATTAAGTTGCTGCTTTAAACCTGACGAGGTTCTTACTCCAATTTTCTCATCAAGAATGACCATTTTATTAAAACACAGAACATAATTTTCTAATAAGGAGAGAATTGTGTCTTTCTTTTGAAATGATATATTTGGATTAGATGAGACTTCATCTTCTGTTCTATTTGCCAACTTTCGAAGCTCAGAGATATATTGCTTTTCATTTCGGATAATATAATCCTTTTCGTGCCTCCTCAAACTCAATATAAGGGTTTGTTCCACTTCAGGATAGTTTTCAAGTAAATGAGCGTAATGTCGCATTTCACCTATAACGCCATCATCCTTGAAACCGCGCTCAAGTAACAAATCCAACAGCTGTGACAAGATAAGATCGTATTCAGCCATTCCTACAATAAGATATTGGAATTCAGAGGATAATTGTTCGGAATTGCCTGACTTTTTCTTTTCAAACTGACTAATTTCTGATTTAAGCAAAGCGGACTTTTTCTGATGCATTTCAAGATTTAAACAACTTTTTGTCTGGAAAAACTGATTATTGATTGCGTCAGTGCTGAAAAATAAATCAATTGTTCGAAAGTCTTCTAAAAATTTCATTTGCAAAACGCCTATTTCTGTAACACCGCTGCTCACTCTTTCCCGATTTCTGAAATAGGAAGTGTTTAGTAAAATCACAACAACAACAGACAAGCAAGAAAAAAGAATAAACATTAAAAGAAGGCGGGTTTTCAGGGTCTGAGTCATCTTGAAAAGTAATTTTTGTAAAGATAGTTTTCAAGCACTATGTTAAGATTTACTAATGGTTAAATAAAAATGAAATTATTGTACCACAGGTATTAAGAATAAGTATTTTTACTTGGATGGCATACGTATTTTTACTCAAAATTCTTGATAAAGTGGGCATAATGGAATTATGAATGCAGCGTTTCTATTTCCGAACCGAAAAAGACCTTAATCGGAAATTAGAAGACGTTGATCTCTTGAACTACTTACTAATCGATTGGAAATTGGACTTTGAAGCATTAACAAACCTATTCGCCCTTATCAATCTGAGCTTTTGCTTTTTTAGGTGGCAGAAAAATCTCTTCAGTCACAACACTTTTACCGGCTTTTACTTCTAATTCTTTTCACGCATTTTTGGAAACAGTTCCTTTGGTTTTCCTGGCCCTGGCGTTTTGCTTTAGCCCTAATGCCTTTTCGGCTTCAGCTATTTTATGTGTTCAAAGCTCAGCCAAAGCTGTAATAATCAACTCTGAATCAGTCATGTGATTGCGAAAATAATGAAATCAATGAATGTAAAATATTCTCATAAATAATTACCATTCCAACCACTTACACTATTAATTTCTTTATTTTAAAAAAATAGCACCTTGAAATAAAGCTTTTCTTAAAGGTTTCAAACTATTTAATCACACTCCCAAGATCCCTCACAACCATCTGCACCGTTTCTTTGCTTCGTTGCTCCAATAACTTGTCTTTATTCACAAGAACCCTTGAAATGGTACTCTCATCAAAGTACCGAATGGTTATCAATTCGAGGGAGTTCTCCCAACGGACCAGAAAATGATCCTCAAGATCCTTCACAACTCGAGGTATCCTAGTCTTGTCGTTATTAACACAAACCATAAAACTCACTGCCGAGTTTTGCATCAGGTTAATACGGAATCCATGCCGGGCAAAAAAGCCCAGAATTAGTTCGAGATTATCTTCGGCAATGAACGAAAAATCCTTTGGGGAAATAGAGATCAATACCTGATCCATTTTAAAAATAAACGAGGGTATCAATTTGTCATAAACTTCGTCGCCTACCAAGCTGCCTTCTTCCGAGGGATGCACAAAGGATTTCACCTGCAGCTTGATATTTTTCTGCTTGAGAGGCTGTATTGTTTTAGGATGTATTACGCTTGCTCCGTAATAAGCAAGCTCAATAGCATCCCGGTAAGAAAGCTGCCGCAGCAGAACGGTTTCATCAAACCACTTTGGATCAGCATTCAGCACTCCGGGAACATCCTTCCATATTATTACCCTTTCTGCATCAAGGATGTAGGCAAGGATGGCAGCGGTATAATCCGACCCTTCCCTACCAAGGGTTGTTGTGAGGTTATTTATGGTGGATGCCAAAAATCCCTGGGTGAGAAGAATCTGATCTCCCCCGAAGAAAAAATCCTTTTTTATGAGCTCTTCAGACAGTTCCCAGTCGATCTTTGCTTCTCGATAGGTGTTATCCGACTTCAGGGAACGGCGCACATCGATCCATCGGGCTCGGAGACCGGCCTCTTTAAGGTACGCTGCAACAATTGTTGTGGATAAAACCTCACCGAAGGAAACAATCTGGTCATAATCGTAATCGTAATTTAAACTAGGGGGATCGGAAACTCTTGATGCCAGCATTGAAAACAAATGCCCGGTTTTCTTGTAAACATCATGTGATTTTGAGGGGAAAAGGCCCTCCATTATTCCCAGATGATAATCCTCAACAAGCTTTATCGCCTCTTCCAATCCCTCTTTCTGGTGAAAGTACCGGAATACGACCTCTTCCAGGGCGTTGGTCATTTTGCCCATAGCCGAAACAACCACAACCAGGTTTTCGCTGTAGCTGCCCACAATTTCTGTAAGGTTCTTTACCGCTTCGGGACTTTTTACCGAGGCCCCGCCAAATTTAAACACAAGCATATTTAATGATATTTTTCAAGTTTGGATTTCAAATTCTTTTCTACCACAAGTTATCTTTTTTAACCAACATGTTACGCGGAGTATTTTCACAGAGCTACACAAAGTTTCTTTTTCCATTTCTTCCCCTCTGTGTGACTCTGTGACGCTCTCTGCGAAACTCTGTGGTTAACTTCTTCATTTTTGCCACAGAGTATATTTTTCACGGAAACTTAAAAACATAAATTTACTGATTTAACTAAAACCTAAGCCCTTTTTCGCTACTTTTGCAGCGATTTATTCAGAATGCTCGAAGGATTATACAAGTACAGTAAAGAAGCAGACGAGATATCCGGTCTTTTGCAGGAACCGGCCGGGATATTTTTGCAATTAAAAGGGCTTTCAGGATCTTCTCAGGCTGCATTTATTCACTCCTGTCTGTCAAAAACCAAAGGAGCACACCTTATTATACTCCCCGAAAAGGAACAAGCCGCATACTTCTACAACGATCTTACCAATCTCGATGGCATCGAGCGTTGTCTGTTTTTCCCATCCTCCTACATTCGTTCCATACAGTATAAAAAAACTGACGAGGCCAATATCATTACCCGCACCCAGGTTTTAAAACGACTGAGCGAAAAGCGCGTCGCAAGTTTTATCGTCACCTACCCCGAAGCCCTGATGGAACGGGTAATCAGCCGAAGGGGTTTGGACGACAACACTTTCGAGATGCGAGAGGGCGAAAAAGTAAATCGCGAATTCCTCAAGGATTTACTGGAAACCTATAAATTCGAACTCGTCGATTTTGTTTACGAACCGGGGCAATATGCGCTTCGGGGGAGTATAATCGACATTTTCTCCTATTCCTCCACCCTTCCCCACCGGATCGATTTCTTCGGCGAAGAGATAGAATCAATACGGAGTTTTGACATTGAGACGCAGTTATCCCTCGAGAAAATAAAAAAAATAAGCCTGATCCCCAACATGCAATGGGAACAGGAACGACTGGTAAAGCGGGTATCGATACTGGAATACCTTCCCAAAAGCACTTCCATCTGGACCAACGACCTGATGATGATTTATGGAAAAATCGACGAGGTCTACGATAAGACCTCCTTTGAGGACGAGAAAGACAAAACACTTGTAAAATCGGAGGTCATTGTAAACTCTCAGATACTGAACCGCGATATTCATTCGCTCAACAAAATTGAGTTTGGAGGGTTCACGGTTCCCAATCCCACGAAAAAATTCGAGTTCAACACCTCCCCTCAGCCGGTGTTCAACAAGAACTTCGACCTGCTTGTGGCGGACCTCAAGGAGCGGAAAGAAAACGATTATGATGTTATGATCCTCTCAGAGAGCGAAAAGCAGATTGAGCGACTCAACGAAATATTCGCCGCAATTGATACCTCGATCAGTTTCACACCGGTTTTAAAAACATTTCACCAGGGCTTTATCGATCACGACCTGAAAGTTTGCCTCTACACCGACCATGAGATTTTCGAAAGGTACCATAAGTTTCAGCTTAACGACCGCTACAGCAAGAAAGAGTCGATCAGCATCAAGGAACTGTCGGGACTGAACCCGGGCGATTATATTGTTCATGTGGATCATGGCATAGGGATTTTCGGGGGATTGGAAACTATTGAGATCAGCGGCAAGAAACAGGAATCGGTGCGCCTGGTGTACCGCGATCAGGATGTTATCTACGTGAGCATCCACAACCTGCATCGAATCTCCAAATATAAAGGAAAAGAGGGTGATGCTCCCAAGATTTACAAACTTGGCAACGGTGCATGGCAAAAACTCAAGCAGGCTACCAAGAAGAAAATCAAGGATATTGCTGAGGACCTTATCAAGCTTTACGCCGAAAGAAAACAACAGGTAGGATTTCGTTTCAGTCCCGATACATACTTACAGCGGGAGCTGGAAGCCTCCTTTATATATGAGGATACTCCCGATCAGTTGAAGACAACCCGCGATGTGAAGGAAGGCATGGAAGCGGAATTCCCTATGGATCGGCTGGTTTGCGGCGATGTGGGTTTCGGAAAAACAGAGATCGCCGTTCGTGCAGCTTTCAAGGCGGTAACCGATTCGAAGCAAGTTGCCATTTTGGTACCCACCACAATTCTTGCTTTTCAACATTACAACACTTTTAAGGAACGGCTGAAGGAATTCCCATGTACTGTCGATTATGTTAGTCGCTTCAGGAAACCTGCCGATCAGAAGGCTATTTTACAGAAACTTGCAAAGGGGGAAATCGATATCCTTATAGGAACCCACAAATTGGTAGGAAAGGAAATAAAATTCAAGGATCTGGGATTGCTGATTATCGATGAAGAGCAAAAGTTCGGCGTAGGAGTGAAGGAAAAGTTGCGGCAAATGAAACTTAACGTCGACACCCTCACCTTAACCGCTACTCCGATTCCCCGAACCTTGCAGTTTTCACTAATGGGAGCAAGGGATCTCTCCATCATAAACACTCCCCCTCCTAACCGACACCCCATAATAACCGAACTGCATACCTTCAACGAAGATATAATCAGGGAGGCCATAGAATATGAAGTAAGCCGCGGAGGGCAGGTCTTTTTCATCAACAACCGCATTCAGAACATCCATGAACTTGCAGTGTTAATCGGGAAAATTTGTAAATCGGTAAGGGTTGTTGTTGCTCATGGTCAGATGGAAGGAAACCAGCTTGAAAAAACCATGCTTGAATTTGTTCAGGGTGATTATGATGTATTGGTTGCAACTTCGATTATTGAATCAGGATTGGATATTCCCAACGCCAATACCATTATAATCAATAATGCACATCATTTCGGGCTCAGTGACCTTCATCAGCTCCGCGGGAGGGTTGGCCGTTCGAACAAAAAAGCTTTTTGTTACCTGCTTGCCCCGCCAGTAACTCTAATGACCAATGAGGCGCGAAGGAAGATGAGGGCTATCGAGGAGTTCTCGGATTTGGGCAGTGGTTTTAATATTGCCATGCAGGATCTTGACATCCGTGGATCGGGAAACCTTCTTGGAGCTGAGCAGAGCGGGTTTATCGCTGATATTGGATATGAGACCTACCAGAGAATTCTCAACGAGGCTATTCTTGAGCTGCGCGAAAACGAATTTAAAGACCTTTACCCTGTGAGCGAGGAAGAACAGGTCAACAAACAATACATAAGCGATTGCCAGATTGATACCGATCTGGAGATACTTTTCCCCGACACCTATATTAATAATGTGTCGGAACGTATTCGACTTTACCGCGAGCTGGACAATATTCCCGATGAAAGCGGACTTGCAGCATTCGAAAACAGCTTGCTCGACCGCTTTGGGACCATACCTCCTCAAACCAATGAATTGCTTAACGTTGTTCGATTAAGGTGGAGAGCGCTGAATCTCGGTATGGAAAAAATAATCATTAAAAACGCCACAATGATTATCTATTTCATTCAGGATCCGAAATCCAAGTATTACCAGTCGGGAGTATTTGGAAGTATTTTAAATTTTGTTCAGCATATGGGGCGGAGCGTAGTACTAAAAGAGGAGAACCAGCGTTTGAGTCTTAGGGTACCACAGATAAAAAACGTTAAATCGGCTATTGGGGTATTGGATAAAATAATAGTGTGAAATTTTTGTTTTAAGGCATGAACTTGGTAATTGATCAGGGAAACACGGTTTGCAAGTTTGCTGTTTTCAACGACAGCGAAATAATTGAAAGAACTACCGGGCAGGAGCTCACGGAAGATCTCCTTGCTATGCTATTTGCCAGGCATCCGGAGATTACCTGTGGCATCCTTTCATCGGTTTCGGAATATAAACCAGAGGTGGGAGAATGGCTCAACACAAAACTCAAGACCTTTATAATTCTGAGTCCCGAAACTCCGCTACCCATCAAAAACAATTATCAAACCAAGTCGAGTCTGGGTTACGACCGTATTGCGGATGCTGTTGGTGCGTTCTCCCTTTTTCCCGGGAAAAATATACTGATAATTGATGCGGGCACGGCAATTACCATCGATCTTTTAACCGCCAAGGGGGAGTTTTATGGCGGCAATATCTCGCCAGGTTTGGATTTACGGTTCAGAGCCCTGCATGAATTCACAAAAAAACTTCCCCTGATAGAAAAGAAAGAGGACTTCCCAATAATGGGCAGATCAACTGAAGATGCAATTCTGGCAGGGGTTTTGAACGGTGCCGTCTTTGAGTTGGACGGATATATAGAGAATCTGAAAAAACAATATTCCGATCTTGCAATCATTTTAACTGGTGGTGATATTAATTACTTTGATAAAAAGTTAAAAAACTCCATCTTTGTGCATTTAAATTTAAACATCACCGGATTAAACCGAATTCTGGAATACAATGTCAAAAACTATTAGATTGTTCCTCTCAGCCCTATTGCTGTGTGCAATTCCTGTGGCTGCTCAGGTAAATACCAGTTCCCCCTATTCAAGGTTTGGATTAGGCGAATTGCTCCAACCCGGTTTTACACAGAACCTCTCCATGGGAGGTACAGGAATCGGCACCCGCTCATCATCCCAGATAAACTATCTGAACCCTGCGTCCTATACGGAAATCGACACCATGTCGTTCCTCTTTGATTTCGGGCTGAGCGGTTCACAAACCAAGTATTCCACCAACTCGCTTGAATCGCAATTGGCAAACTATAATATACACCATATTGCTATTGGCTTCGGCATTACGAAGAACTGGAAATCCAGCATCGGCGTATTGCCGTATAGTTCGGTTGGTTATGATATAGTAGAAAACAAATTTCTCAGTGGGGCCGGATTAGTCGATTATAATTACAAAGGCAGAGGTGGTTTAAACCGATTGTATATTGGTAACTCGGTGCGCTTCCTGAATCATTTTTCGGTTGGGCTTAACCTGAGTTATTTGTTTGGGTATCTCAACTACTCCAGGGCGGTTGATTTCCCTGCCGATGCAGCAGCAGCCACAACCACCATAGAAAACCGGCTGGACATCGGTGACATTAGCTATAATCTCGGATTTCAGTATCACGACACCTTTAATGAAAAGTATTTCCTTACACTTGGAGTAATCTTCGACAATGACTCCAAATTAAAAACTTCCCAGAAGCTGGTTCAGACGACATTTTATCCGGGTGTTGGAGTTAATATTGGGGATACCATAATAATAGACCCTTCATTTGTGGTGAATACAGAAGACAAAGCAGTAGAAACATTGCTTCCAAGAAACATGGGGGTTGGATTCAGCTTTGGTATCAAGAACAAACTCACGCTGGCAGGTGATTACAGTACAATGGAATGGAGCAAATCATTCATACCCGGGAAATCAGATACACTCGCAAATTCCAGTTCCTTTAATTTTGGAATGGAATACACACCAAATGATCAAGCCTTGCAAGGATACTATAACAGAGTGCATTACAGGCTTGGAGGATACTATTCCAACAACTATCTTCGCATAAGGGAACAGCAGTTACAAGATTATGGCATAAGTTTTGGAGTAGGATTACCATTCAAGGGTAGCAAATCGAGTTTTAACCTTGGTGTAATTATTGGACAAAGAGGTACATTGACAAACAACCTGATAAAAGAGAACTTTACAATGGTGAATTTTGGACTAACACTTCACGATTTCTGGTTCTACAAACGAAAATTTGATTAAACATTGAAGCTATGAAAACCACGGGACTGAAAGTTTTACTGATTATGCTGGTAGCTATTTCTGCTGCAACACAGACTTTCGCACAAAAGGGAGTTGAAGACGGATCACAATATGGAAAAGGAGAGGACAGCATCAGTTGTATCAGGAATCTTTCTTTATATTATGAATACTACAAACATGACAATTACAGAGACGCCATTGGTTCCTGGAGAGAAGTTTTCTTTAACTGCCCCTCATCCAGAGAATCACTTTATGCAAATGGAGTGAACATGTATAAATCATTTATTGATGCTGAAAAAGACCCTATAAGAATTGCTGCTTTTTCCGACACCATAATGATGATTTACGATCAACGTATTAAGTATTTCGGCGGTGAAGGAAATGTTCTTGGTCGCAAAGGCGTTGATTTGCTTCGTTACAGAAGAGATGACGGAGACAAATTCGTTCAGGAGGGCTACAACTGCCTGAAGAAGTCTGTAGAAATCGAAGCTGCAAATTCATCCCCCGTAGTGCTTACCACATTCATGTCGGCCAGCATAAGTCTGTTTCTGAGAGGTCTGCTTACCAATGAACAGGTAGTAATGGACTACTTGTCTGCTACCGAGATTCTCGATAGCCAGTTGGCAGCACGTCCATCGCCAAAAACCCAACAGGCTAAAGACGCCATTGAGTTAAACATCCGGGAAAGCAAAGCATTGTCGTGCGAACTTATTGTAAAGATCTATGAACCCAAGCTTGCGGCGAATCGGAACGATCCCGATTTCCTTAAAAAGATTACGGGATTCCTGACCGATTCTCAGTGTGAAGGCGAAAAGTTGTTTGCCGATGCTTCCGAAATGCTATATTCTATTGAACCTTCACCCCAGGCCGCATATAAACTTGCAAGGGTTTTCCTGCAACCTCAAAGGCAAGACTATGAGAAAAGCGTGAAGTACTATAAGGAGGCTGCCGAATATGCCACCGACGAACAGGCAACTTACCTTTACGAGCTTGCAATTGTTCTGAACAGCCACATGAACCAACCTGAAGCCGCCGCTGTGTATGCCAACGAAGCCATACGGATTAAACCCAATTGGGGAGACCCCTATATTTTGCTTGGCGCAATTTACATCTCCGGAAGCAGTTCATTTGATGATCCCTTCGTGAAAAAAACAATATACTGGCTTGCCGTTGATATGTTCCAAAAAGCTAAAAGTGTTGATCCCAGTGTTACAGAAAAAGCCAATTCCCTCATTACTGCTCATTCTGCATACTTCCCAAGTGTTGAAGATGTGTTCTTCCACAGTCTCAAAGAAGGGCAGTCTTACAATATCGGCGGATGGATTAACCGCTCAACAACAGTAAGAGGACGGAAGTAAATCGATAGGCTCTTAGGCTGAGGGATTAGGAAAACTTTTTAAAACCCTTAATACCTCAGTCTGAAAACCTACAGTTTAAAAAACATCCCATGAAACACAGTGCAAACATCCTAAAACTCCTGCTCCTATCGGGAGTTTTTTGCATTGCGGGTTGTGAAAACGACATAGAGAAGATCAATACACTTACAAATACGAACAATTTTCCCGAGGTTAGCGGCAAAAAAGTAGAAATCGTTTATAGCGATTCCGGCAGAGTTAAAATGCAACTGAATGCCGATGAAATTCTTCAATTCGGCAAGGCAGAACGTCCCTATATCGAATTCCCCAAAGGTATCCATGTAGTTTTTTTCGACGATTCCCTGAAAACCGAATCTGAGCTTCTTGCCGATTACGCGAAATATTTTCAGGAAGAAAAACTTTGGGAAGCACACGGAAATGTTGTCGCAAACAATACTGCCAGCGGCGAAAAGCTAAACACAGAAGAACTCTTCTGGGATGAAAATCAAAACCGCATTTATTCCAACAGCTTCTCGAGAATTGAAAGAAAAAACATGATCTATTATGGACAACAAGGCTTTGAAACCAACCAGAAATTCAATCCCCTGAGACTCAAAGGCTCAAATGCCACCATAAACATCGAAGATGAAGCAGATCCCGGTCAAAACCCTTGAGATTATATGGCTTACAGCAGCCATTCTTGCTGCTCTGGCCGGATTGCATAAGACATATTTTCACGGCTTTGCAAGCAGTTACCAGTTTTTTATTATCTTTTTGCTTTCTTTGCTAATGTATTTGAACCGCCGAAACCTCAGAAAATCAAAATGATTCCGCAAGTGAGCCTTTTTATTCTTGTGCTTGTTTCTCTCCTCCTAGCCATTTTTTTCGGGGGATTGGGTTCGTCCTTTCTTTCGGTCGATCGGCTAAATCATGTGAAAGACAGCAAGACCAGCGGGATTTCCGAATTGATCCTTTCAATTTTCGTTTCCAAACCGGGTATATTTGTTACCTCGATGTTCTGGGGATATCTTCTTTCCCTTATTACCTTTACCCTTGGTTTTGCAGGCTTAACAGAAAGCTTTCTCAGTCAGGACTTGCACCTAAGTCCGGGACCAGCCCTCTACCTTTTGCAACTTTTTGTGGCATGGATCCTCTTGAGCTTTACAATTGTGCTGTTGCGTCAAACTATTTTTCGTGTTTATCCGGAGAAAGTGCTGAAAATCCTTGCTCTTCCGGCATTGCTCTTCTATCTGGCCTTTTTCCTTTTTTCATTCACCGTGCTCGCATTATCCCGGCTCGTTAGCCGCACATTTTTTCGAATCAATGACATTCCTGGCAGGGAAGACTTTTTTCACCGTTTCACAATCCCTGAATTTTACTCCCCCTTTAGTATAAAAAATGCTGTTAATGAGGGGTCTGATGACGAAGAGCCTGAGGTTAAAATATTTCACAATGCCTTGGAGTTTTCCAAACTTAAGGTTAGAGACTGCATGGTGCCCCGCAACGAAATCGAAGGACTTGAGGTCAGCAGCAACCTGCTCGAACTTCGCGATAAATTTATTGGATCAGGATATTCAAAAATCCTTGTTTACGAAGACACAATCGATAATATTATCGGATACATTAGCTCAAAAGAGCTTTTCAAAAACCCGGAAAGCATAAAATCAAGCCTTGTTAACCTTTCGATTGTACCCGAATCCATGCAAATAAACAAGCTCCTTCGCAACCTCATTAAAGAAAGAAGAAGCATTGCATTGGTTGTTGATGAATATGGAGGAACCTCTGGAATTGTAACTCTGGAAGACATCATGGAAGAGATCTTTGGCGAAATCGAAGATGAGCACGACACCCAGGAATTTGTGGAACGACAGGTAAACGAAAGGGAGTTTATTCTATCAGGACGTCTCGAAATCGATTACCTCAACGAGAAATACAAATTGAATATCCCTGAAACCGAAGATTACGACACGTTGGCAGGATATATCATTTTCCACTATGAAAATATCCCCAAGCTTAATACCAATGTCACAATCGACAATCTCCGCATGCGGATGCTTAAGGTTAGCCAGACAAGAATAGAGCTTGTTCATGTTACCCTCTGTGATCCTGAGGAATAGAAATACATTCAAGCATTTTCAATAAGTGAATTGACTTGATTTCAGCCTGCACTTTCATTCCTTGCGAACCGCTTAGCTATACTCAAGACAGTGATGAGTTAAAAACTTTTGGCATATTCTGTTTTTCTCCAAACATCTCCAACTCTATTTGCGAAAATAACAATTGAAATTACTATATTCGTAGCCTAAAATTTTTAAGCAATTAAACAAAAGAAATAGTTAATGGCAACTTTACAGAAAATCAGGAACAAAGGTGGAGTATTGGTTGCAGGAGTCATTGGTTTGGCACTGCTGGCGTTTATCCTTGGTGACCTATTCAGCAGCGGACCCTCGGCCTTCTCGAAAAAAAGGCTTGAGGTAGCGGAAATTGATGGCAATGCGATCAACATTATGGATTACAACCAAAAAATCGAAGAACTTTCTGATTTTTATAAAATATCCTACAACTTGCCCAGCTTGGATAACCAGACTCTCGAGTCTATCAAGGAAGAAACCTGGAGAACAACCGTGCGGGAAGTTATCCTTGGAAAAGCTTATCGCCAGCTGGGAATAACTGTTAGCAATGATGAGCTGATTACCATGCTTCAGGGCGATTCCATTAACTCAGGTGGTGTAAACGTAATTATGGATGAACCTCATCCTATTATAAAAAGCTGGTTTACCAACCCGGAGACAGGTGAGTTCAACCGCTTTCAGATGATCAACTATTTCAACGCCATCAGCAATCCTGCATACAAAGAGGAACAGAAAAGATGGCTTTTCCTCGAAAATCAGATTGTTGAGGAACGTCTCAGCCAGAAATATTTCACACTGGTTCGTAAAGGAATTCAACCCAGCAAGCTAGACTCAAAATTCTATGCTCAGGAATCCGGCTCAAGTGTTGATTTCAGCTTTGTATATCAGGCCTTCACCAGTATTGCCGACGATCAGGTATCTGTATCCGCCTCTGAAATCGAAAACTACTACGATGAGCACAAAAACGAATACAAACAAATTGATGGTCGCAGCATAGAATATGTTGTTTTTGAACTGCTGCCTTCTTCTAAAGACGACGAGTACGCCCGTAACTTCATCACCGAAAGCAAAACCGCTTTCCAGAGAGCAGAATCGGCCGTTAGCTTTGTAAATGCAAATTCCGACAGACCCTACATCGATAAGAACTATTCGAAAAGCGAACTTTCCCAGGTAATTGCCGACTCTGTTTTTTCATCAACTCCGGGATTTGTATCCGGTCCGTATTTTGAAAACGGCTCTTACAAACTGGCCCGTCTTATTGATTACACAAACATGCCCGACTCGGTTAGAGTTCGTCATATCTTAATCTCACTTTCTGTTCAGAGGGATGAGGTAAGAGCCAAGGAAATTGCCGACAGCTTGAAAACACTGATCAGCAAAGGTGCAGATTTTAACCTGCTTGCCAGAGACTTTTCAGCCGATGAAAACAACAAGAATATCGGGGGCGATTTGGGTTGGTTTACCGAAGGGCGCATGGAAAAATCATTCAGCGATCCTTGTTTTACAGGGAACACTGGTGATTTAACCGTTGCAAAGACCAATTACGGCTACCATGTTATCAAAATCGAGTCGCAAAGCCCGAAGGTCAAAAAGGCAAAAGTTGCTATCCTCGAAAGAGAGGTGACTTCAAGCGATGAGACCAACCAGGAAATCTATTCCAAAGCGGTTGCTTTTGCAGCTCAGTCAACCGATCTGGCCAAATTCCGCCTGTCGTACGAAGCTGAGAAAATTACTCCACGGTTTGCAAGCAATTTCGGACCGAATGAGAACAACCTTCCTGGCCTTGAATCCTCCCGTGAAATTATCCGCTGGGCATATGAAAATGAAAAAGGATCTGTTAGCCAGATTTTCGACCTCTCAGACCGTTATATTATTGCGGCTGTTACAGATGCCAAGGAAAAGGGATTTGCCCCGATGGAAGATGTTAAGGCTGAAATCGAAACTGCTTTGAAAAAACAAAAGAAAATGGAGAAACTGGCAACGGATATGAAAAGCAAGATCGCTTCGGCATCTACCATTGAAGATGCAGCCAGTTCACTTGGAGCACAAAGTGCTGAGGCTATTAAGGTTCGCTTTGCCAATCCATATGTCAACAATGTTGGACTTGAGCCCATCGTTGTTTCAAAAGCCTTCACAATGAGCGCAGGACAACTTTCCGCACCAATAAGCGGTAGCAACGGGGTATTCGTAATTCAGGTAAACAATGTTGAGATCCCCTCGGAAACCGATATCGCCTCAGCTGAATTCCGTCTTAAATACGGACTTAACAGCCGCGCATCCTACGAAGGTTTTGAAGCACTTCAGGAAAAAGCCGACATACAGGACCAGAGAATCAAGTTCTTTTAGTCCTTTCATACCTGAAGGATTTCGATATCGTTTGAAAAAAGGATCAATAACTATTGGTCCTTTTTTCATTTCCGCATCCTTACAGATTGTCTCAGGATTAATTCCTAACTTTGGTTTCGAGTTTGTCGATTATGAGATATCTGATTCTTTCGTTGCTCTGGATTCTGATGGCGGTTATTGTTAACCCGGCAGGTGAATTCCCCCTAAACGATGACTGGGCTTACTGCAAGGATGTTTCAATATTTACAGCTACAGGTCATCTGGAATTTGTTAACTGGCCAGCCATGACCCTCATTGCCCAGGTACTTCTGGGCTCTTTCTTCTGTGAACTGTTTGGCTTCTCGTTTACCCTCCTTCGTGTTGTAACCCTTATAACTGGTCTGGCAGGCGTTCTGGTTTCTTACAAACTTCTCAAACAAATTGCACCCACCGGCAAGCTTGCCTTTTTAGCCAGCCTTCTGATTGCCATCAACCCGCTTTTCTTCTCCCTGTCAAATACCTTTATGACAGACGTGTACTTCTTCACCTTTTCGATCATCTCAATCTATTTCTTCAAACAAAGTCTTGATTCCGATAAGGTAATCCATATCGTTCTTGCCACGGCATTTGTTATCATTACGAGCCTCATCCGACAGATTGGCATTGTGTTTCCTATGGCGTTTGCTATTGCTTACCTATACAAATCAGCCTCATTCAAGATGGGCGGATTGCTTAAAGCTGCAACTCCCCCGCTACTAACCGGGCTTTCGTTGTTCCTTTATTCCCAATGGCTTTCGGCTTCGCAACCTGAGCTTACAAGTTTCATTTCTACAAAAACCGCAATTTCCATTATTGGGCCAAAGATATTCGAACGTGCTTTTTTTACTATTGGCAGTGGAGGAATGAGTTTGGGATTATTTCTTTTTCCACTGTTAATCTTAACATTGCCCTCGTTCTTGAGGGATGTCTTGAAAAAGGAACACAGGCTGAGTCTTCTTTTTACAGGCATTATGTTGGTTCCCTTGGTACGCGCATGGACAAATATCCCCCGGGGGAATGTCTTTTACAATCTGGGGCTGGGTCCAAAGCTCTTGAAGGATACCTACATCCTCGATATAAACACGCTCCCTGAACTTAATGGTACAGGATTACTTTTTCTGCGGGTCTTTTGTTTTGCCGGAGCTATTCTGCTCTTCTATTCCTTGTTCAGTTTTATTTTTAGTCTGAGGCGGGCTTCACGAGAGCATATTTCCTTCAATGCTCAAACAATCAGGCTTTTCGCTCTGACTGCTATTGTTTTGCTGTTTGGAACTTTTATTATCCCGGTGTTTTTCTTCGACCGTTACCTCATCCAATTGATGATTCCACTTTTTATAATAATTCTCCCCCGTGTATCTGGAGTTGATTTTAAGAAAGTCTTTGGGTTCATCTCAATTGCTACCATAATTGTTTTTGGGCTTTTCAGCATCGGAGCCACCCACGATTACCTTGCGTGGAACAGAGCCAGATGGGAGGCGGTTGATTTCCTGCTCAACGACATGAAAATCATGCCCGAGGAAATTGACGGGGGATTCGAGTTCAACGCCTGGTACGAGACAGGTGAACAAAATGATGGGAAAACCAAGAGCTGGTGGTTCGTTGATAAAGACGATTATCTCATTTCCTTTGGACCAATTCCGGGATATGAGCTTATACAAAAGTTTCCGTACAGGCAATATCTGCCTTTCGAAACAAGGCATATCCACGTCCAAAGGAAACTGCTTTTAAACGCAGAGTAAGATAATTATGTCAACAACTGCTTTACTGCTGCAGAGATCAGCCTTCCCTCGGCTTTTCCGGCCAGTTCCTTGGTGGCAAGGCCCATTACCTTACCCATATCTTTCATCCCTGCAGCTCCGGTTTCGGAAATTATCTTTTTGATAACCTCCACTATTTCCTGCTCGGTCATTTGTGCAGGAAGGTATTTTTCAATTATTGCGGCTTCAAAAAGTTCCTTATCGGCCAGATCCTGCCGGCTCTGTTGAATGTATATGGCTGCGGAGTCCTTTCGCTGCTTAACCAGTTTCTGAATGATTTTAAGCTCGTCGGCCTCTTCCAGAACGCTACTTGCACCGATATCGGCGCGCGCCACTATAAATGCGGCTTTTATAGCCCTAATTGCCTCAAGCTTGTCTTTTTCGCGTGCAAGCATTGCCTTTTTAAGGTCTTCGTTTATCAGATCAGAGTATGACATAGTTTAGGTTTTTAATCAACATTATCGTGCAGGTAGGAGTTATCTTCCCTCAAACGGGGGATATTGTCCTCATCGTCGGAAAGCGAATAGCGGGAAACGGGGTTGCTGGCTGAAGGCCGATTGCCTTCATCCTCAAGCTTAATTTTTTTCCTGATATATGCCGGCTGGTTCTCTAGCTCTTCAATTTTATCGTTGGAGGTGATGCCGTTGTAGCCTTCCTCTTTAAGCTTCTCATGCGTCTCTTTGAGTTTCTTTACCCGCTCCTCGCGCTTTCTGGGATCATTGATTGCAGCTTTATTCTTAAGTTGCTTGTCGTCATAAACAACAAACTGCTCACTGTCTTCACCGTCACGAATGGTAAACTCAATGCTGGTTTGGATTGCAGAACCATTAGCTTCCTTATCCCGGATTTCAAACCCGGTATTCCGGTATTCCGGTATCTCCACATGATTGCTATCATGCAAGGGGATTTTATCATAATGCCTCTTGACCGTGTATAGTTCAGGGATGCTGTTTGTTTCAAATCCTGTGGCAATTACTGTAACGCTAACCGCATCACCCAGTCTTTCGTCCTGGCTTGTCCCCCAGATGATAAGTGCATTGCGGTCGGCCGACTGATGAACGAAATCTGTGATTTCACCTACCTCGTCCATGCTGATCTCTTCCACACCGGAAGTAATGTTCAACAAAATACTCTTGGCCCCCGTGATGTCGTTGTTATTCAACAAGGGAGAAGAAAGCGCACTCTCGATGGCCTTAAGGGCACGACCTTCGCCCGAAGCTGAAGCCGATCCCATTATAGCCACTCCGCTTTTTGTCATAACGGTTTCAACATCGGCAAAGTCGACGTTTATGTAGCCGTGAACTGTGATGATTTCAGCAATGCCTTTGGCGGCTGTTGCCAGAACATCATCGGCACGGGAAAAAGCCTCCGAGAGTTTCAGGTCGCCGTAAACTTCCCTCAGTTTCTCGTTATTAATAACCAGGAGTGAATCCACATACTGCTGAAGTTCGTTTATGCCGTGTATAGCCTGATCAATCCTTTGCTGACCCTCAAATCGGAAGGGGATGGTTACAATGGCCACGGTAAGCAGACCCAGTTCGCGGGCCGCCTTGGCGATAACCGGCGCGGCTCCTGTCCCTGTGCCTCCTCCCATACCGGCAGTGATGAATACCATCTTGGTATTTGTTCCCAGCACTTCCTTAATGTTTTCCATGCTTTCCATTGCCGCTTTACGTCCTATCTCGGGCTTGCTTCCCGCCCCACGACCTTCTGTAAGGTTTTCTCCAAGCTGGATTTTCACCGCAACAGGACTGTTCTGCAGAGCCTGTGCATCTGTATTGCAGATCACAAAATTCACATCCTTAATTCCATGCGAAAACATGTGGTTCACTGCATTACTCCCACCACCGCCTACGCCCAGAACTTTTATTATGGACGAACGATCAGTTGGCAATTCAAAAATTAGGTCCTCAACCATGACTATATGTTTTTAGTTTTCACTTTTAATAAGTACGTGTAGTACTACAATCTGCTTACATCCTCGAATCGTTTTCATCGAAAATATCCGTTATGGCGGCCCGGATATTATCGAAAATCTTCGTTTTCCCAAAAGCCTTTTTATCCCTTGAGACTTTCTCTGCTTCCTGCACTTCTTCGCTTTTCACCATCGGTTCGGGTGCTACCGCTGCAACAGGTTTTGAAACCGATATTGTTTCGTTTTTCTCTCTCAGGAACTCTGCGCCTTTAAGCAAAAGGCCGATACTGGTAGCATACATGGGCTGATTCACCTCAACATTCTTCTCTGAAGCGAGCCGCTCGGTAGGGTAGCCAATCCTGACATCCATTCCGGTCTTGAACTTCACAAGCTGTGGTAAATGCCGAAGCATCGCCCCTCCCCCGGTAATAACAACACCGGCTGAGAGTTTATCCATATAACCCGAGCTTTCGATTTCGTACTGCACTGCATCAATAATCTCTTCCATCCTCGACTGGATAATGTATGCCAACGATTTGAAGCTGATTTCCTTTGGCTCTCTGCCGCTTATTCCCGGAATGGTCACCACCTTATCTTCCTGTGCCAGATCGCCCAGAGCTGAACCAAACTGCACTTTGAGCGACTCAGCCTGACGGGCCAGGATAGAGCAGCCTTCCTTAATGTCGCGGGTAATTACGTTTCCCCCGAAAGGAATAACGGCGGTGTGGCGTATAATATCGTCGTAGTAAACAGCCACGTCGGTGGTGCCTCCCCCGATATCCACCAAAACAACACCTGCCTCTTTTTCGTCTTCGGTGAGCACCGCATCGCTTGATGCCAATGGCTCAAGGATAAGTTGCTTAACGTTGAGATTTACGCGGTTAATGCATTTTTCGATATTCTTGGCCGAAGCAACCTGCCCGATAACAATATGGAAATTGGCCTCCAGACGCTTACCCGACATCCCGATGGGATTCTTCACGCCGGTCTCACTGTCAACAATATAGTTCTGCGGCAGTACGTGGATGATTTCCTCACCGATTTCAACAGGTATTTTATACATATCGGTAACCAGTCTGGAGATGTCGTCTCGGGTTATCTCATCCTCGTAAGAATCCCGGTTTATATACCCCCGGGTCCTGATCGATTTGATGTGCTGACCGGCGATGCCCACAAACACGTCTTTGAATTTGATACCTGAAATCTTTTGGGCTTCTTCCACCGTTGTCTCTATAGCGCTTACGGTTTCATCGATGTTAAGAACAACACCCCGCTTCACCCCCTTTGAAACGGTTTTGCTCATCCCCAGAACTTCAAGCCGGTTGTTTTCGTTTATCCGGCCAACGAGAGCAACAATTTTGGTGGTGCCAATATCGATTGCTGCGACTAACTGATCTTTTTGTGCCATGCTATTTATCTTTTTGTACAGATTACTTGATTTTTAAATCTCAGGTCTATTTTTTGGTAGTTATTCCATCCTTCCTGTTTCAATCCTTCCTCGTAAAGGATTTTAAGGTTACTGAACTTGGTTTCATATCCCTCGGCTTTCCCAAGGATTATCTGATGAGCACCAACCCTGGGGATAATTTCGAAATCGTTTTTGGAGTTCAGATACAGTTGTACGATCTGAGAACACCAGAAATCGTCCTCATTAATAAAATGCGCCAGCTCCAACAATTCGAACCAGGGTTTGTAAAATTTCTTATCGGCAATGGAATCGAGACAAGCAGACCGTTTGAACTGGTCGCCCACATGAAACTCTCCATTGGCAACGAGCAGGTATGGGCTGTATTTCCGACTTGCGGGAAAAATATACCCATCCTTATCGAGGTAATACCCGGCTCCATTGGAGGAGATTACCCGAACCACCGGGGTTCTCTGCTGCACCCTGATGTTAAGGGCTCCGTCAAGTGTTGTAAAAACCTCTATTTTTTTAATGTAGGGATTCTTGTTAAAGAGTGCTTCAACCTTGCGTATGTTAACCTCCATAACAGGGATACCATGTATTTTCTGCCCTCCGGCATTAAGAATCCTTTGAACATCCTTACGGTCGAAGAACTGTGCTCTGGCACTATCGGCAACGATAACCCTCACTTTGTTGCACAGGAGTTCCGAACGTTTATCGCTGGTGAAACTCAGAGCGATGAACATGTAGGCTATCAAGCCCGTCCAGATTATGGTGTTCAGAACCTTTTTCATGGGTTCATACGTATTAAAAGTTCTTTCAGGGGATCCACCGCCTGATCTATGTCGCCCGCTCCAATAGTTAGCAATACCGAAGGATTCATCTCCTCAACAACCTTGAAAAGCTGGGCTTTCGAGCACAATATTTTTTCGCCTTTATTGCTGAGTTTACCAAATATCATCCCGGAATCGACACCGCTTATAGGCTCTTCGCGTGCAGGATAAATATCCAACAGGATCACATCGTCGAGCAATGAAAGGCTTTGTGAAAAGGCTTCGGCAAAATCGCGGGTGCGGGTGTAGAGATGAGGCTGGAATATTCCTGATATCCTCGCGTTTGGAACCGCATCTCTTACCGACCCTATAAATGCTTTCAGCTCTTCCGGATGATGGGCGTAATCGTCGATAAAAAGGACTTTTCCGGTATTCAGAATAATTTCAAACCTGCGCTTAACGCCTTTGTATTCGGCCATTGCCAAACGGATCTTTTCAGGGGAAATTCCTGATTGATGCGCCACTGCAAAAGCTGCAACCGCGTTTTCGATATTCAGCATCCCATGAACACCCAAAATGAAATCACTGAACACCTCCTTGTCCGTATGGATATCGAATCGGTTGAACAGTCCTTCCTTTCTGAAGTTTGATGCATAATAGTCGGCCTTGCTGTTCAAGGCATAACTTAGCACGCGGATTCCATCGGGATTCCTGAGCTCAATATCTTTTTTAACGACCAGAACCCCACCGGGTTTTATCTGGGACGCAAATTGCTGAAAAGCCGCCAGCAGGTTTTTCCGCTCTCCATATATATCCAGATGGTCATCGTCAACAGCCGATATAACTGCCATATCGGGAAACAAGGTGAGAAAGGAGCGGTCGAACTCGTCGGCTTCGGCAATGAAGTAGTCCGAAGCAGGATCGAGCAGGAGATTGCTGTTGTAATTCAGTGTGATTCCCCCGAGAAAAGCATTGCACGACTTGCCTGAATGTCTGAAAATATGGGCGATCATGGAGGAAATCGTTGTTTTGCCGTGTGTTCCGGCTACAGCTATTCCCCGGTGATTCTCCATAATCATTCCCAACACCTGGGAACGCTTCATCAGGGTAAATCCTTCCTTGCGGAAATAGTTCATCTCCGAATGAGAGGTGGGCACTGCAGGGGTGTAGACAACAAGGGTATCATTAGTGCTTTTGAAAATTCCCGGAATCGAATAAAGATTATCCTGAAAATGAATATCGATCCCTTCCCTTGACAGCTGATCGGTGAGTGGGGTCGAAGTACGGTCGTAGCCTGCTACTTTCTTGCCCTGCGACAGGAAATATCGGGCTATGGCTGACATGCCAATGCCTCCCACGCCAAGAAAATAGACTTTATGTACTTCGCTCAACTTCATTTTTCAATCAGCTTAATTATTTCTTTTGCGATCCTATCGGCCGAATCGGTGATCGCCAGTTTCTTGAGATTTTTGGAAAGGGTTTGCCTTTCCTCAATATTATTGAGCAGCGACAAAGCCCTGCTGACAAGCTTTTCGGTTGCATCGATGTCTCTCACGAGCAAAGCCGCCTTCTTGTTTACCAGCGACAGGGCGTTTTGGGTCTGATGGTCTTCTGCCACGTTGGGTGAAGGGACCAGTATAACAGGTTTTGCAACGATTGCCAGTTCCGAGATGGTTCCCGCACCGGCCCGTGAGATGATAACATCGGCGGCACAGAACGCCAGGTCCATTTCGCGAATAAATTCTTTCAACACGATATTCTTCTTTCCCGAAATATCCAGAACGGACTTCATCTCCCGGAAATACAGTTTTCCACATTGCCATAGCAGCTGAACATCGTCGGGAATAGTCTCCAGCGATTTTGCAATACTGTTGTTTACGGTTCTTGCACCCAGACTCCCACCGAGAATCAGGATGGTTTGTTTAACAGGATCGAGGCCGAAATGCCTGAGGGCTATTTCCTTGTCCCCTTCAGGCTTAACGATATCCTGTCGCACCGGGTTACCGGTGAGTATGATTTTTTCTTCGGGAAAAAACCGTTCCATTCCATCGTAAGCCACACAGATTTTTGCAGCCGATTTAGCAAGGATGCGATTGGTTACCCCGGCATAGGAATTTTGCTCCTGGATCAAAAGCGGCAACTTCTTCCGCGCTGCAGCTTTGAGTATGGGACCGCTGGCATAACCTCCCACGCCTACGGCAACATCGGGCTTGAATTCACTAATAATCTTTCTCGACATGCGCAAGCTTTTCAACAGTTTCAGAAAGAAGCTGAAGTTTTTAAGGCTTAGTTTTCGTTGAAACCCTGCCACGGGAAGGCCGATAATCCTATAACCCGCCTCAGGCACCTTTTCCATCTCGATTTTATTGAGCGCACCTACAAAAAGTATATCAATATCCTTATCCAAAGAGCGAAGCGCATTGGCAATGGAAATGGCCGGGAAAATATGTCCCCCGGTACCTCCTCCTCCTATGATAACCTTCTTACTCATTGGAATTTTTTGGGTTTTTAAGATCTTCTTTTCTTTCCTCTTCCACACCGTGGCTTACACTTAATATCATCCCCAATGCTACGCTGGTAAACAAAATCGACGAACCTCCCATGCTCACAAAGGGCAAGGTCTGACCTGTGACAGGAACAAGGTTCACCGCTACGGCCATATTAATAAGGGCTTGCAGCACAAGCCCCATGCTTAGCCCTAATGCCAGAAGGGCTGCAAAGGTTCGGGTACTTCGCCTCACAATCAGTCCCGCTCTGAAAAACAGCCACAGGTATAGAAACAACACAAATGTCCCGCCAAACAAACCATACTCCTCAATGATTATCGCGTAAATGAAATCGGAATAGGGATGAGGGAGGTAATTTCTCTGGGTACTGTTTCCGGGTCCCTGCCCGATGAGTCCGCCGTTTACAACCGCAATTTTCGCCCGGTTGACCTGGAAATTGTCGTCGGTTTCCTCCCCCGAAACAAAATTCTCGATGCGGTTTTTCCAGGTGGCAATTCTACCCCCCTTATCGAAATATAAAGAAATTGTGATGAAAAGGGTAAGAACCAGTATACCGCCGCCGATGGTAAGCGCGAGGAATTTAAAAGGGATACGTCCCACAAACATAAGTGCCATGGAAGTGGCAAAAAGTATCGCTGCGGTGGAAAGGTTGGCCGGCATGATAAGTCCGCACACGAGAATCACAGGCCAGATAATCTGCAGATATGCCCCTTTAAAGTCGCCCAACTCGTCTTGTTTGAGCGATAATACACGCGCCACATACATTATTATTGCCAACTTGGCGAAATCCGATGGCTGTATTGTAAAACCAATACCGGGAAGCGTGAGCCAGCGGCGGGCTTCGTTAATGGAGGGGCCAGTGATCAAGGTAAGCGCAAGTACCGGAATGGCGATAAACAAAAAGATCTGCGACATCCGGCTATAGTATTTGTAGGGTACTGCCGATGTTGCAATGATGATGAAAATTCCAAGGGCCAGAAAAATCAACTGTTTGATAAGGTAATAGCCTGTGTTCCCTCCTCTTACCTTATAGGCAAGGGTGCCGGTTGAGCTGTAAACAGCCAGAATAGAGATCATCGACAGTAAAATAATTACCATCCAGATGACCCGGTCTCCCCTGATATGTTTACTAATTGCGTTCATTATAATTCACGTACAGCTTCTTTAAAAAATCGTCCACGTTGCTCATAGTTTTCAAAAAGATCGAAACTGGCACAACAAGGCGAAAGCAAAACAGCATCGCCATTGGTTCCGAAATGATATGCTTTTTTAACAGCGTCTTTCATACTGTCGGTATCTATTATCTCATCTACCAATCCCTCGAAAGCCTTATGGAGCTTTTTGTTGTCTTTGCCGAGACAGATGAGCACTTTTACCTTGTCTCTTACAAGTTCCTTAAGGCTTTCATAGTCGTTTCCTTTGTCAACGCCGCCAGCGATCCATATTACCGGAACGTGCATACTCTCGAGCGCATACCAGGTAGAATTGACATTGGTGGCCTTGGAGTCGTTGATGAACTCGATGCCGTGAACCTTCACCACCGATTCGAGGCGATGCTCCACTCCCTGAAAATCCATAAGACTTTCGCGGATAATTTCTTTTCTGATCTTAAGAACAGAACCCGCAATACCTGCAGCCATGGAGTTATAGGTGTTATGACGCCCTTTCAGGGAAAGTTCCTGAAGCGACATGGAAAAGTCAACATCGTCAAACTCGATACGAAGCAACTGATCCTCGTCAACCCAGGCAACATCGTCTTCATGCCGTGAATAGGCGAAGGGAAGCTGCTGAGCTTTAACAACGATTTTCTCAAGCTCCTTGATGGTTATTTCATCGTCGGAACAAAACAGGAAATACTGGTCTTCGGTTAGGTTCTGGGTTATTCTGAACTTCGACTCCACATAATTTTGCAGGTTATAGTCGTAGCGGTCGAGATGATCGGGCGTAATGTTAAGAAGGATGGCAATATCGGCTTTAAACTCATACATGCCGTCGAGTTGAAAGCTGCTTAGCTCCAGCACGTAATAGTCATAATCTTCGGTTGCCACCTGGTAGGCAAAGCTTTTGCCAATATTCCCGGCCATACCGGCATTCATTCCGGCCTTTCTGAGCATGTGATGGATAAGTGAGGCAGTGGTTGTTTTGCCATTGCTTCCCGTGATACAGATTTTCTTGGCAGTGGTATACCTTGCTGCAAATTCGATATCTGATATTATCTTGATTCCCTTTTTCCTGATTAGCATAACCAGGGGAGCCGATTCAGGGATACCCGGGCTCTTGATCACCTCATCGGCGGTGAGTATAAGTTTCTCGGTATGTTTTCCCTCCTCAAAAGCGATACCGTTGATCTCAAGGATCTCGAGGTAACGGGGCTTGATCTTGTTGCTGTCGGAAACGAATACCTCAAATCCTTGTTTCTTTGCAAGAATGGCTGATCCTGTGCCGCTTTCCCCGGCACCCAGTATTGCTATTTTTTTTATTGTTTCCATTAACCTGCAGATTTTATTGTGTTATCGTATTTTTAAAGTAATCATGGTAACCACGGCCAGAAGGATTCCAATAATCCAGAAGCGGGTAACAATTTTGGGCTCAGGATACCCCTTCTTTTGAAAATGATGGTGGAGCGGGGCCATCTTAAAGATTCTGCGCCCTTCGCCAAACCTTCGTTTTGTGAATTTGAAATAACTTACCTGCATTACAACCGAAAGGTTCTCAACCAGGAAAATCCCACAAAGAATCGGAATCAGAAGTTCTTTGCGGATAATGATGGCAAAGACAGCGATAATACCGCCAATGGAAAGGCTCCCGGTATCGCCCATGAAAATCTGGGCCGGGTAAGAATTGTACCAGAGAAAACCCACAGTAGCTCCGATAAACGCGCTGGCAAAAATCACCAGTTCACCGATATGGGGGATATACATGATATTGAGATAATCGGCAATAATAGTATTACCCGAAACATAGGCCAGTATTCCCAGAGTCACCGCAATGATTGCCGCCACCCCCGTGGCAAGCCCATCGAGTCCGTCGGTCATGTTTGCCCCGTTCGAAACCGCTGTTAGGATAAAAATAGTAACCAGCACAAAAACAATCCATGCGTATTTTACTGCTTTGTCACCCATAAACCATACAAGCCATGAGTAGTCGAATTCATTGTTCTTGAGAAACGGAATGGTGGTAAGGTTCGACTTTTTGTCGATCACCTCAAAATGTTTTCCGGATCTTTCAACAACAGGGTTTTTAGCCGATTCGATATTTTCACGGGGGATCTCCACATAGTCCCTTATAACAACCTGATCGCTGAAGAAAAGGGTTACCCCTACGATAATACCAAGTCCGATCTGGCCCATCACCTTGAACCATCCGGCAAGGCCCTGTTTGTTTTTCCTGTACACCTTTATGTAGTCGTCGGCAAACCCGATAAACCCAAGCCACACGGTTGTGATCAACATCAGGATGACATAGATATTTGCTATATCACCAAACAAAAGGGTTGGAATAATAATTGAGAGCAGAATAATCAGCCCACCCATTGTAGGGGTTCCTTTTTTCTGCATTTGGCCTTCCAGTCCCAGGTCACGGATGGTCTCGCCAATTTGCTTGCGCTGCAGAAAAAGAATAATCCGCTTCCCATAAATGGTAGAGATGGCAAGCGAGGTAATAACTGCCATCGCCGAGCGAAAGGATATGTATTGAAAAACCCCTGCACCAGGGACATCCAACTTATCGAGATATAGAAAAAGATAATAAAGCATATCTTATTTGTTTTCTAAATATTTTGCCAGCATTTCACGATCGTCAAAATGGTGTTTCACTCCTTTAATATCCTGATAGGTTTCATGTCCCTTTCCCGCGAGCAGTATGATATCGTTTTTTTCCGCAAAGGAGCAAGTAGCCCTGATAGCCTCTTCCCTATCGGCAATACTAATCGCTTTTCTCACAAGTATCGGATCCAGCCCTGCTTTCATGTCATTCAGAATGCTTTCCGGTTCCTCATTGCGGGGATTATCGGAGGTGAGAACAAGTTTGTCGCTCAGACTCGCTGCTATCCGTGCCATAATCGGGCGTTTTGTCTTGTCGCGGTTTCCGCCGGCTCCCACAATGGTTATCAGGCGGTTCTCATCGGTTTTGATTTCACGGATTGTTTTCAGGACGTTTTCGAGTGCATCCGGAGTGTGGGCATAATCGACGATAGCGATAACACCGCCGTTCGACCGGATTATCTGAAACCTTCCGCTTACCGATTCAAGCTTGCTGATCTCTGCAAAGAGTTCATCTTCTTTGGCATTCAGCAAAGTAGCCGCACCAAAAATGGCAAGGATATTATAGGCATTGAAGACCCCGGGAAGTCGCGTCCACATCTCCTTGTTTCCGATCTGCAGAAGGTTTCCTTCGAAGTGGCTTTCAGTTACTTTTCCTTTAAATTCCGACATAGCCTTAACAGAATACCCATAAACCTTGGCCTTGCAATTCTGAACCATCACCTTTGAATTCTTATCGTCGGCATTCACAAGGGCAAACGCATCGCCGGGGAGTGCATCGAAGAACAATTTTTTCGCCATCAGGTATTCCCTGAAACCGAGATGGTAGTCGAGATGGTCGTGTGTGAGATTGGTGAAGATCCCACCGGCAAATTTCAATCCCCCCACGCGGCGCTGATGGGCTGCATGCGAGCTGACCTCCATAAAGGCAAATTCACATCCGGCTTCTGCCATTTCCGAAAGGAGCGCGTTGATCTGAAGCGGATCGGGAGTTGTATGGCTTGCTTCGGCAACTTTGTCAACCACAATAGTATTAATGGTTGAAAGTAATCCGCATTTGTATCCTAGGTTTGTAAAGAGTTGGTAAAGCAGACTGGCAATTGTGGTTTTGCCATTGGTTCCCGTTATGCCCACTAGCCTTAGCTTTTCGGAAGGGCTTCCGTAATACAGTGAAGCCATCCTCGCCAAAGCCTCATGAGAATTCAGGACTTGAATAATTGTGCAGCTACCCTGAGCTAAACCGGGCCATTCTTCGCAAATCACAACGCCTGCGCCTTTTTTCACAACCTCACCGATGTATTCGTGTCCGTCGGATTGTGTCCCCTTCAGCGCCACAAAAACATCGCCCTGCTGAACTTTTCGTGAGTCGAAGCAGAGCTTCCCGATTGAAATATCAATGGGTCCCGATGACCGTATGATATCCGTGTTTTTTAATATGTCGGTTAAACCTGTCATTAGCTTCCTGGTATTGTCATTTCAAGATTAACTGCAGCAACGGTTCTGGCATTTGTTCCCGGTGTTACCGATTGGAAACGAACCGTTCCCCTGCCGCTCACATTTACGCGCAAGCCCGCATCTTCCATAAGGAAAAGGGCATCTTTCAAACCCATGCCTACAACATTTGGCACAAGATTCTGAATAACCGGTCTGGGGGTGATTTTTAGTGCATCGTTTTCAATTGATGCCATTACCCACTTCGATTTTTTTGCTGAGTTGCTAACGGGGATGTCCAAATAATCCAAAGCATTTGTAAGTTCTTCTGCATTCCCGCTTTTTGTGTAGGGGATTTCTGCAAGCCGTGTCCGACCGTGGTTAATGGCTTCGTGCATATCCAGGCTGGTGGCATATACTTTGTTGGCGATTTCCCTGAAAACAGGACCCGCTACAACATTTCCGTAATACACGTATTTTGAGGGGGCGTTTACCACTACTATGCAGGAGTATCTGGGATTGTCGGCCGGAAAATATCCGACAAAAGTTGCCTGATAGGTGATTCGGGATTTCTCCTTATAGCCCGTTTTTTTATCAGGGATCTGAGCCGTTCCAGTTTTGCCGCCAATTTTAAAGTTGTCGTTCCTCAGGTTCATGGCCGTTCCGTTCTCAACAACCCCCTCGCACATCTTCTGAAGCTTTTTAAGGGTGGATCTCGAGCAGATCGAAGGATTAATTACCTCAGGGCCATAACTTTCAACCAGGCTGCCATGGTATCTGACTTCATTTACCAGGCGCGGTTTAATCATCTTGCCGTCGTTTGCAATGGCATTATAAAGGGTGAGCACCTGCAAGGGAGTAACCGCCATTTCATAACCAATACTCATCCAGGGAAGGGAAATACCCGACCAACCTTTTTTGCCGGGGTAGTTGATAGCGGGAATCCCCTCTCCCCGTATGTCGAGACCCAGCTGCTCATTCAGACCCAACTTGTACACACCATCCATAAATTTCTCCGGATGATTTTTGTAATTGTCATAAATGATTTTTGAAACCCCCACGTTCGAAGATTTTTCAAATACTTGCTGCACCGAAATTTTTCCGAAACTCTCGTCACCGCTGTCGACAAGTTTTATACCGTGATAACTTATTTCTCCATTTCCGGTATCGATAATATCGTCGATATCAACGTATCCGTCCTCCATGGCAAGCATGAGAGAGACCAGTTTAAAGGTCGATCCCGGCACAGTGCTTTCACCCACAGCGAAATTGTATGATTCTCTGTACAGACCGTCCTCACCTCGCTGCAGATTGGCAATTGCTTTTATTTCGCCCGTCTCAACTTCCATTAAAACAGCGGTGCCATGACCCGCGCCATGTGCTTTGAGTTGTTTAAGAAGTGCCTTCTGTGCAACGTCTTGAATATTCAGGTCAATCGTTGTGATTATGTCTTTTCCGTCCCGAGGTTCAATTTCATTGCCGTCACCGAGGGGCACATAGGTATCGCCTGCCAGAAGTTTCTGCAGCAGCAGTCCGGGCTTTCCACTAAGCGTCTCGTCAAAGGAGCCTTCAATGCCAACGCGGTTTCCCAACTCGCTTTTCGTAGTGCTTCCGATGGTACGGGCGGCAAGGTATCCATTGGGCCTGATACGCTTGGAGTCCTGGATAAAGCGAACCCCACCTTTAAAGCGGCCCAGCTCGAAAATCGGAAACGATTTCGCCTGTCGCATCTGGTCGTAACTAACGTCTTTTTTCACCAGGAAATATTGCTTTTTTGATTTACGCGCTTTGATAAGCTCGCGCTTGTAACGATCCCAGCTCCGGTCACCGAAAAGAGATGCCAGCTTGCGGGAGAGGCCATCCACCTCGGCGTAAAAAATGTCATTGGTAAGCGCTTCAACCGTAAAATCCATACGTATTTCGTAGTACGGAACCGATAAAGCCAGCACCCTGCCATCGGCACTGTAAATGTCGCCCCGGGTTGCGGGAATGGGCAATTGGCGTAACGGGGATGCTTCAGACTTGACCGACCATTTGTCTTTTTCCGCAAACTGAAGGTAAACGATCCGGATGAAAATAGCCATGCCGAAAACCACCATAAACAGGTAGATCATCGCCACGCGCCACAATATGTCCTTTTTTACAACTGACATTAATCCCTCCTAAGTTTGCTTACAACAATTTTTTTTGGCGGCACTTCCGATTCCCTGATCGAGAGCCCCTGCTTTTTTACTTCCTCGGCAACTTCTGTCTGCCGGCTGAGCTTCATGAGTTCGGCAGAAATAAAAATTGACTGTGCTCTCAGATCGCTCAGTTCAGTTTTAAATGTTATGATTTTACGTCTCAGCTTCTCGGCATTATAGCGGTTTGATATATACATCATTGCCAGAAAACCCAGGAAAAACACAAAAGGCAGCTGACCTGTGAACGATTTTCGGGTGAGCATGGTACCGTCGATCAGTCCCCGGATGGCAGAAGCTGAGCCAGTCTTTTTTGACTGTCCCTCATTTGCTTTTTCGCTCCCTGTATTATTCTTCTCAACCACCATTCTCAAATTTTTTCAGCAATCCTTAATCTAGCACTTCTAGCCCTGGGATTATCCCTAGTCTCTTCCTCCGAGGGCTCAGTCCCGTTTTTGTTCAGGATCTTGAAAGGAGTCTGAACGTTTCCGAAAAAATCCTTTTCCAGCAGGCCTTCCAAATTTCCTGTTTTCATAAAATTCTTCACCAGCCTGTCTTCGAGGGAGTGATAGGTCAGAAATACCATTCTTCCGCCGGGTTTCAGAAATTCCGAAATTTGAGGAAGCACTTCCTTTAAGGCTCCAAGTTCATCATTCACCTCGATGCGCAAAGCCTGAAAAATCTTTGCCAACTCCTTGTTCTCCTTCTGTCGGGGCAGAAGCTTTGAAATACCTGCGATAAACCGGGAAATGCTCTGTATTTGCTCCCCCGAGCGTAGTCTTATTATGGCACGGCTTAAGGCTGAGGCATTGCTCAGCTCACCGTATTGCCTGAATACCCTAATTAACTCGGTCTCTTCATAACTGTTAAGAACATCAGCTGCTGAGAGCAGTATTCCTGAATTCATCCGCATATCGAGTTTCGCGTCCTTCATAAACGAAAAGCCCCTTTCGGCAGTGTCGATCTGATGCGACGAAATTCCCAAATCGGCCATCACTCCGTCAACCTTATCTATTTCGTAATAACGCATGAAATTCCGCAGATATCGAAAGTTGGAGTTTACAAAGGTAAGACGTGAATCGTCGTTGGTGTTTTGCCGGGCATCGGTGTCCTGATCGAATGCCAGAAGTCGCCCGGTTTTACCCAATTCCTCGAGAATTCTAAAGGAATGGCCTCCCCCACCAAAGGTCAGATCGATAAAAATTCCCTCCGGCTTAATATTTAACCCCTTTATACTTTCTTCAAGTAAAACTGGTTTGTGATAGATCATTGTCCATCGGTTAATTCATTCGACCCACCCAGTATTCGCTCTGCCATGGATGCAAATTCATCGTCTGCCCGGCTAACCTGCTCGTAACGACCAGCTGCCCATATTTCAATCTTTCCGTATTGTCCTGCCATTACTGCCTCCCCCTCGATTCCTGCATATTCGAGCAGTCTTTTTGGGATGAGCACTCTTCCGCTTGCGTCAAGGATTACCTCAGCTGTTCCGCTGAAAAACATCCTTAAAAATTTCGCGTGTTCCTTGTTGTAAGGATTCGTTTTGGACCTGATAATTTGGTTTTGCCTTTCCCATTCTTTCATGGGATACATTATCACGCACTGCTCAAACACATCCGATTTTAGCACAAAACCATCCTGCACACCCTCGCTCATCTGCCGTTTGAATGCAGATGGAAGTGTGACCCTGCCTTTGGAGTCGACCTTACAACTATAATCCCCTATAAAGCTTATCATGGTTTTTTATGACTAAAGCGTAAAATTAAAACAAAAAATCCCACTTTACACCACTTTGTCCCATTTTTTGCCACATTGTTGAAAACTTTTTTCCCGCCCGAAGAAGTTTTCAGTTTCGGCATTATCCCTCGGGCAAAAAAAGACTGAATCACATATCGTGTTTTTTAGTATTTTCGCAGACTGCAGGAAAAGTTAATTTGATTTCCCATGAAAAAGAACAAAACTAGTGACAAGCCCATACATCTGGATTTGAAAAGCTTATTCAGACAAAAGAACCCCCGTCTCGCACCCTACATACCTGGGTTTGCATTTGCCTACCTGAACCGTGTTCTTCACATCAGGGAGATAAACAGCTTTTTAGCGGTTCATGGAGCAAAAGTTGGTTTGGAATTCACAAAAGAAGTAATTAAGGATTTCAATGTTACCGTAAGTCTAAAGGGAGAGGAAAACCTCCCTGAACAGGGCCGCTTTATTTTCGCATCAAATCACCCGCTCGGGGGGTTTGACGGAATGTTGCTGTTGACGGAGTTAAACCGGAGATACCATGATGTGCGCTCGCTTTCCAACGACATCCTCATGAGTTTCGAAAACCTCAGCCCCTTGTTTATCCCCATAAACAAGTACGGGACCATGACCCATGAATCGGTTCGTGCCCTTGAAGAGACTATGGACTCCGACATTCAGGTTTTAACTTTTCCATCCGGACTGGTAAGTCGAAGGACCAAGGGAGTAATTATTGACCCTCCCTGGCAAAAAAGCTTCATATCCAAAGCGATTCAGCACAAGCGCGACGTGGTTCCGGTGCATGTAACCGGACGTTGCACCAATTTTTTCTACAACTTGGCTGGCCTGAGAAAATTTCTGGGCATCAAAACCAATATTGAGATGTTTTATCTTGCCGACGAAACCTACAAGCACAAGAACAAGCATTTTACCATCACCTTTGGGAAACCCGTGAGCTATACCACTTTCGACAAAAGCAAAAGACCTGATGCCTGGGCAAAAAGCATGCAGAATTATGTTTACTCGTTAGGGGAAGGCAATACAAAGCCTTTTGATTCGAATTATTAAAAAATCCTTAACTTTGCA
>JAIFNN010000229.1 GCA_020047715.1 Bacteroidota bacterium
TCAGTTTGCCCTGTCCGTGTCGTTTCCCTTTTAAAAATCCTCCGATGTATACGGCTCCGGATGAATAGGTGTAGACACCTTTCCCATGCGGATAGCCATTTTTGAAGGATCCGGCATACCGGTCCGTGCCTGTTGCTTCCCCAACACCATGGGCAAGACCCTTTTTACAGTCACCTGTATAGTCCCCAACCAATTCCGGTTGCAGAACCTTGCACGCGCCGGTTTCCTGAGTATATGACAGGGCCAATGGTGATAGAAGCGCGAATACCAGCAAAAGACATTTTAAACATTTCATTGTTAATAATTTATAGTTGTTTTTAATCCCCTGAAAAAAAAACAAGTTATATTTAAAACCGATGGATTACAATTATAATCGGGAATTTCTTAAGTTTGCATCTTTAATTTCGGACTGTTAAAGTAATAAAAAACATTTTAAAAAAGCATTTTCATGAGCGTTTTATTAAACAAGGATTCCAAAGTTATTGTACAGGGATTTACCGGGAGTGAAGGCACTTTTCACGCGCAGCAAATGATTGAATACGGAACCCGGGTTGTTGGGGGTGTGACTCCTGGAAAAGGAGGGCAGGAGCATATTGGCAAGCCTGTTTTCAACACGGTTGAAGAGGCTGTCAAAGCCACAGCTGCTGACACCTCTGTTATCTTTGTTCCCCCTGCCTTTGCAGCCGATGCCATTATGGAAGCCGCCAACGCCGGTATAAAGCTCATCGTATGCATAACCGAAGGAATACCGGTTTCGGATATGGTAAAAGTTAAAGAATACCTTGCCGACAAGGGATCCCGTCTGATCGGCCCCAACTGTCCAGGAATCATTACCCCCGGCGAGGCTAAGGTTGGAATTATGCCAGGGTTTATTCACAAAAAAGGTAGTATTGGCATTGTCTCCCGCAGTGGAACCTTGACCTATGAAGCCGTTGACCAGGTTACAAAAGCCGGACTTGGACAATCGACCTGCATCGGAATCGGCGGAGACCCGATTATCGGCACCACCACGCTGGATGCGGTTAAGTTGTTGATGGAAGACGACGACACCAAAGGCATCATCATGATTGGAGAAATCGGTGGCAGCATGGAGACCGATGCTGCTTACTGGATTCAGAAAAACGGAACCAAGCCTGTTGTTGGTTTCATTGCAGGCCAGACCGCTCCAAAGGGCAGAAGAATGGGTCATGCCGGGGCAATCATCGGAGGAAAAGCCGATACCGCTGCCGCCAAAATGGAAATCATGAAGGAATGCGGTATCAGTGTTGTTGAATCGCCTGCGGACCTGGGAAAGACCATCGCCGGACTGGTGAAATAGTTTGTTTTTGTATATCACAAATAAACTCCTTTTCTTTGTCGGGAAATTTTAAAAAACTCAAACATGGAAAACCTAAAAGGTAAAACCGCAATTATTACAGGGGCTGCAAGGGGAATCGGACGACAGATTGCTCTCAGTTTCGCAAAGGAAGGTGCTGATGTTGCCTTTACCGATCTTAAGATTGACGAGAACATGCAGTCGCTCGAAAAAGAACTGGCTGCTCTGGGTGTAAGAGGAAAAGGTTATGCTTCCGATGCCAGCAATTATACTCAAACCGATGAGGTAGTTGAGCAGATTGTGAAAGATTTCGGGAAAGTCGATATCCTGATCAATAATGCAGGTATTACACGCGACACCTTGCTGATGCGCATGGATGAAGAAACCTGGGATATGGTTATAAAAGTAAACCTGAAGTCTGTTTTTAATTTTACCAAGGCCGTTCAAAAGACGATGTTGAAGCAGCGCTCGGGATCCATTATAAACATGAGCTCCGTGGTTGGGGTTTCAGGTAACGCCGGACAGTCGAACTACTCCGCATCCAAAGCCGGAATTATCGGCTTTACCAAATCCATCGCAAAGGAATTGGGATCAAGAGGAATTCGCTGTAACGCAATTGCTCCCGGTTTTATCATAACCGACATGACAGCAAAGCTATCCGATGAGGTCAGGGAAGAATGGATAAAGGGAATTCCACTCAGAAGAGGCGGTACTCCCGAAGATGTGGCAAAAGTATGTGTTTTTCTGGGATCTGACCTTTCCGATTATGTTAGCGGACAGGTGATTAATGTTTGTGGTGGAATGAATACCTAATCATTAAATAAACGATTCATGATCAGGTTTTTCGCAAAAGAGAATTATTTATTCATTAATTTCGTTGCGAAAAACCTGATTGTTTTTTTTATGTCCCGACCATTCGTTATTTTCCTGCTTCTGATCACGGCTGCATCCTGCACGCCTGCCAACTACTTGAAACTCGATATTCTAAATCCCGCGGAATACACGATTACCGATTCCGGAAACATTCTGGTTCTCAACGCATCCTACCTTCCTTCCGCAATGCACGAGAAATCGAATCTCATGAGTAGGATGAGGGATAGTGAAAAACTGATTTTCGACACCCTGATTATGGCAAATCTTTTTAACGGATTATTTTCCGCATTAAGCGAATCACCTGTTGAAAGCCTTCAAAATGCTGAATATTACGAAAGCAGGACGCGCGACACCACTAACTTTCTCTTTCCTCTTGCCCCTGAAGAAGTTGCCCGGATTTGCCGCGATAACAGCGCGGGATATGTCGTTTCTATGGAATACTACTCATTCAGCAGCAAATCTACCAGGGAAATGTTGAATTACTCAGGTTGGGTTAACAACCTCGACGTTTCATACAAGCTTGTTTGGCGCATTTATGGCAGAGATGGAAATGTTTTGACTGAGGTTAACGATTCGTCGACTTTATATTGGCAGGCCGATTCGTACACGGAGCCAAACCCTGAGCTGACAGATGCTGTTCGTGAGGTTTTCTTTTTAGCGGGGGAGAAATTCGGAAAAAAAATTAGCCCATTCTGGTCTGTGCTTTCCCGTTCATATTTCCAGATGTACAGTTTCGGGGAGGACATTTCGTTCGACAGGGAGCCCCTCGAGCTTCTCACAACAGGCAAAAAACGAATTACAGCATTTAAAGCCTGCTACAACCTGGCGGTTCTGAGCGAATCGGAAGACAAACTTGAGGAAGCCCTGAATTGGCTTGAAAAAGCAGAAGCAATCAAGGAATCGGAGTATGTGGATATTTACCGCAATAAACTCCGAAAGCGCTTGGAAGTTCGAGAAAAACTTGATTATCAACTTGGTTCAAACTAAAAAACCTGAAATGTACAATACCGTATTCTTTATTATTCTGGGAATTATTGTTGTAAGCTTTATTTTTGAAAAGCTGCTCGACTACCTGAACCTTAAACACATCTTTCCCGGACTTCCGCCGGAAGTAGCTGATGTGTTTGATGCTGAGAGCTATAAAAAGTCGCAGCTGTACAAGCAGGTCAACACTCGTTTTTCTTTTGTCATGAGCAGTTTCAGCCTTATGCTCACCCTTCTGATGCTGCTGTTGGGCGGCTTTGGCTGGGTAAACGACTTTGCGTTTTCCCTTTTTGAAAACTATATTGCTGTTGCCCTCCTGTTTTTTGGAATCCTCATGTTTGCATCCGATATCCTTACGACCCCGTTTTCTGTTTATGATACTTTTGTCATCGAGCAGAAATTCGGCTTCAATAAAACCAGCCCCAAGACCTTTGTTCTCGATAAACTTAAAGGATGGCTCATCGGTGCTATTCTCGGGGGAGGTATACTGGCCCTGCTTATATGGTTTTTCCAACTGTCGGGCGAATACTTCTGGCTGCTCGCCTGGGCTGCAATCAGCGTTTTTACCATTTTAATGACCATGTTTTATTCCCAGCTGATTGTGCCGCTTTTCAACAAACAGACCCCGCTTGAAGATGGGGACCTGAAAACGGCCATTAAGGAGATGTCGGACAAAACAGGTTTCAAACTCGACAATGTATATGTAATCGACGGGTCGAAGCGATCCACAAAAGCAAATGCCTATTTCACCGGACTTGGTTCGAAAAAACGAATTGTACTTTACGACACACTTATCAACGATTTGAGTACCCCGGAAATTGTTGCCGTTTTAGCTCACGAGATAGGCCACTACAAGAAGAAACATAACCTTTCAGGAACCGTAAGCGGCATACTGCAGGCAGGACTCACCCTTTTTCTGTTCTCCCTATTGATAAATAACCCTGCTTTATCGGTCGCACTTAATGTAGAGGAGCCAAATTTTCATATCTCACTGATCGCATTCGGCATCCTGTATACTCCGGTTTCCATGTTAACGGGCATTTTCTCCAGCATCATCAGCCGCAGACACGAGTACCAGGCAGATCGGTTTGCTGCTGAGAATTCCGATGCAAATGAACTGATTTCGGCCTTGAAAAAACTTTCCGGAAAAAACCTCAGCAACCTTACACCTCATCCGGCTTATGTGTTTTTTCACTATTCGCATCCTACTTTGTTGCAAAGGATCAAAGCCCTTTCGAAACTCAACTAAACATTTATCTGTAGTTTTTCTCTTTTCGCAAATCCTTTTGGTCTAAGCAAAAAAACCACTGATTCAGGCAAAACAGCAAAGCTTTTTTCTGCTGGTTGTCTTGGATCACAAGGCAGTGAAATCCGGCAAATTTTTTCCGGGCTTTTGACTGCAACATAGCCCTATTGACAAATCCGAGCGATTTGATGAACCATTCATTTTCTCCTGACGGGATGGGTGATCCCGAAATTTTCAACAAAAGTCCAATCTATTTGTTTAGACTTTAATCTGCTAAAAAAAACTCAAGCAACTTCAACATTTAGAATCATGGATGAAAACCCTTCCGGACTTTATATGCCGCATAAAGACCTTTTCAAAAATTCCCATGTGTCGTCTCTTGCCCACTATCACGAAATTTATCAGGAAAGCATCAGGTCAGGATCTGATTTCTGGGAAAAGAAGGCACATGAGTTTTTGCATTGGCAGCATGATTTTCAGCTGGTAAGCGACTGCGATTTTTCGGAGGGATTGGTATCCTGGTTTCTTGGCGGGAAGCTCAATGCATGCGAGAACTGCGTCGACAGACATGTAAAGGACAGGGGAGACCAGGTGGCGATTATCTGGGAAGCCGACGAGCCGGGCAACGAACAGCGGATCACCTATCGGGAGTTGCAACGTAATGTTTCGCGATTGGCTAATGTGCTCCGCCACAATGGTATCCGCAAGCGTGATAGGGTGGCCATTTACATGCCTATGATTCCGGAAGCAGTTTATGCTATGCTTGCCTGTGCCAGAATCGGTGCTGTGCATTCGGTTGTTTTTGCCGGATTTAGCGCGGAATCCCTTCGCGACAGGATAAACGATGCGAAATGCAAGGCCGTAATCACTGCCGATGAAGGTGTTCGGGGGAAAAAGATAATCCCGCTGAAAAGAATGGTTGACGAAGCCGTCATGGCTTGCCCAAGTGTTGAACATGTGTTGGTTTCAAAGCGCACGGGCGCGAAAATACCGTTTTATCCCCCCAGGGATATCTGGCTGAATGAAGCAATGGAGGCCGAAAGACCCTATTGTCCGATTGAGCATATGGATTCGGAAGACACACTCTTCCTTCTCTATACCTCGGGAAGCACAGGAAAGCCAAAAGGCCTCTCGCATACAACTGCAGGATATCTTTTGTTTGCAGCTATGACTCACAAATATGTTTTCGATTACAAAGAAGATGAAATTTACGCCTGTGTTGCCGATATAGGATGGATAACAGGCCATTCTTATGTTGTTTACGGACCCTTGTTGAATGGGGGCACAACGGTTTTGTTCGAAAGCGTGCCAAATTATCCCGATGCCGGAAGATACTGGGAAATGGTAGAGCGACTTAAAATAAACCAATTTTATACAGCACCCACAGCTCTGCGGGCAATTCAGAGGGAAGGGGATGCATTTGTAAACAAATATGACCGTTCAAGTCTCAGAATCCTCGGAACCGTTGGCGAACCGATTAACCCAGATACCTGGAAATGGTATTATGATGTGGTGGGAGAGGGAAGATGCTCAATCGTAGACACATGGTGGCAAACAGAGACCGGCGGAATCCTGATTTCTCCGCTGCCGGGAGCAATACCAACCAAGCCTGGCTCTGCCACATTGCCTTTTTTTGGTATCGAACCCGTCCTTTTGAGTCCCGAAGGAATTGAACTCACAAATACTGAAGCCTCCGGTCTTCTGGCAATAAAAAAACCCTGGCCCAGTATGGCAAGAACAATTCAGGGAGATCATGTTCGCTTTTTTGAGACCTATCTGAAGCAGTTTAAAGGCTACTACCTTACAGGCGACGGTGCCACTCGCGATGCCGATGGGTATTATTGGCTGACAGGACGTGTGGACGATGTTTTGAATGTTTCCGGACACCGAATTGGTTCTGCGGAGATCGAAAGCGCCCTGGTGTCGCATCCGTTCTGCTCCGAAGCGGCAGTTGTAGGTTTCCCCCATGAAATAAAAGGAGAGGGGATTTTCGCCTATGTTATCCTGAGGGAAGGCTATGAGGCAGATGAGGAGCTCGTTGGCGAATTAAGAAATGAGGTAAGGCGGCATATCGGTGCTTTTGCTACACCCGATATGATTTTGCTCGCTCCTGGTCTTCCGAAAACGAGGTCAGGAAAAATCATGAGAAGGATTTTACGAAAAATTGCTGCAGGTCAAACGGATGATCTGGGTGATATTACCACCCTTGCCGATCCTTCTGTGGTGGAGTCTTTAATTGTATTGAGGGCAGATCTGGGTTAAGTTTATATCGAATCATTGTTGTCCGGTAAATATAATAAGGTTTTAAGGTAATTTGAACGCCTTTAACCAGACAACAATGATATTGAATAGTTGATTTTTTAAAACACTAAAGGAAATGAGGAAATTATTAATATTTAATCTGCTGCTTGTTAGCGTTATGGTTAATGCTTGTGCGCAGCAGAATGTAAAGGAGAACAATGCCATGACTGTACCTGAAGATTTGACAATCAAGGATGGAAAGGAAAAACCCTTTAATCCCTTAAACACATTTGAAAAGTTCGTGATTCTCGAAAAGGGCACAGAACGTGCATGGACAGGACTTTACACTGATCATAAGGAAAAAGGAACCTATGTTTGCAAGCAATGCAATGCACCTTTATACCAGTCGAACGACAAGTTCGATTCGCATTGCGGCTGGCCAAGTTTCGACGACGAAATTCCCGGAGCGGTAAAAAGAAAAACCGACGCCGACGGAAGCCGCACAGAAATTATCTGTAACAATTGTGGGGGACATTTGGGTCATGTTTTTGAGGGCGAACGATTTACCGATAAAAATACCCGCCATTGCGTCAATTCCGTATCCCTGCTTTTCGTGCCGGAAAAAAACAAATGATTTTCTGCAGGATTTGTATTCCTCTGGAAAATTATTAAATTTGCGCTGCTCTAAACGGGAGTAGACTCAGGGATAGTCTGAGGGTCTCCAAAAAAACATAAGGCGGGAGTAGCTCAGGGGTAGAGCATCAGCTTCCCAAGCTGAGGGTCGAGGGTTCGAATCCCTTTTCCCGCTCGATAAATAGTCTCATTACCATGGGGCTATTTTTATTTTGAATACCTTTCGAACCGATTGACCACAGACCAAACATCTGCTTGAATGGAGTTTATCCTGGCTATCCTCAATCATTCGTGTAATTCCCAGAAAATCGAGAAATGTATTTGTATCTTTGCAGTCTGAAATAACAGTTATGAATGCAGCAATAATAACAATTGGTGATGAAATCCTCATTGGACAGATTGTCGACACAAATTCCGCATGGATTGCTGAGAACCTGAATCTTCTTGGGATTAAAGTCGATGAAATTGTTTCCGTGTCAGATGATTCCAGCCATATCAAAAACACTTTGAGAAGGTACGAAGGCAATAAGGAACTCATTATTATTACCGGGGGATTAGGCCCAACGAAAGATGACCTGACCAAAACAACCCTGGCCGAGTTTTTCGATTCCGAACTGGTTATGAATTACGAGGTTCTCAGCCATATAGAAAACCTTTTTGGTGAACGGGGAATAAAGTTGTCGGAAGTTAACCGTATGCAGGCCATGCTGCCGGCTAAATGCAGAGTGCTGCACAATCCCTCGGGTACAGCAGCAGGAATGTGGTTCGAAAGGGGAGGCTCAGTTTTCGTTTCCATGCCGGGAGTACCTTACGAACTAAAGGACATCTTCAGCCAATCCCTATTGCCGGAACTTCACAGGGTAAATAACGGGAATGTAATAGTACACCGTACCCTAATGACGCAGGGCGTTCCTGAATCATTGTTGTCCGACAGGATAAAAGACTGGGAAGATGCCTTGCCTGATTTTGTAAAACTGGCATACCTGCCCCGGCCCGGAATCGTACGACTTCGTTTAAGTGCTATTGGAGAGTCTTCTGTCCAACTTAAAGAAATACTTGAGTTTGAGATTCATAAGTTATTGCATATCATAGATAAAGATGTTTTCAGTCTTGAAGACACAACACTTGAAAAAGTAGTTGGTGACCTGCTAATAGAAAAGGCTCACACTCTGGCAACAGCCGAAAGCTGCACCGGCGGGTCTATTGCCAGCCTCATTACTTCAGTTCCCGGGAGTTCCCGCTATTTTAAGGGCAGTGTTGTGGCTTATGACAACCTGATAAAGGAAGAAATTGTAAATGTGAAGGGAGATACGATCCGAAAATACGGAGCTGTAAGTCAGCAGGTTGTCGAAGAAATGTCGAGGGGTGTTCTTGACCTTTTGAAGGCTGATTATGCAATAGCGACATCGGGTATTGCAGGACCAGATGGGGGGACAGCGGAAAAGCCGGTAGGTACCATCTGGATTTCTGTTTCTTCTGCTGAAAAAACCGTCTCCAAACGATTTCTTTTTGGTGAGCATAGAGGCAGAAATGTGGAAAGAACCACTCTTACCGCACTTAACATGTTGAGAAAGATGATTTTGGGGATTGATTAAGCCCGGATAAAAAGATATAAAATATTTTGAGGATTATTTTGATTATTAAAAAGAAAATACCGTACTTTGCGGTCTGTTTGAAAAAACCATAGAAATTCAAAAGAAATGTCACGAGTTTGTCAGATAACTGGAAAAAAAATGATCACGGGTAACAATGTTTCCCATTCCAAAAAAAGAACAAGAAGAAAGTTTTATCCGAACTTATTCGATAAGAAGTTTTATCTTACCGAGGAAGACAGATGGGTAAGGCTGAGAATATCCGCTAAGGGTATCAGAATTATTAACAAGAAAGGTCTTGGGCTGGCTCTAAGTGAGGCTAAGGATAAAGGCTTTCTTGCAAGTTATTAATACCAAAAAACTAGATTAAGATGGCAAAGAAAAGTAAAGGTAACCGTATCCAGGTAATCCTGGAATGTACTGAGCACAAGGAAAGTGGTCAGCCGGGTACTTCGCGTTACATAACCACCAAAAACAGGAAGAACACTCCTGAAAGAATGGAATTGAAGAAGTATAATCCAATACTTAAGAGAAACACTCTTCACAGAGAAATTAAATAACAAAAGCATTTAGAAATGGCAAAGAAGGTTGTTGCATCGCTACAGACAGGGAAAGGTAAGAATTATACCAAATGTATAAAAATGGTTAAGTCTCCATCAGGTTCCTATGTTTTTGAAGAAGGAATTGTTCATATGGATTTGATCAAAGATTTCTTCGAGAAGTAAAATTTTATTCCACGATACTATTTGAAAAAGCTTTCTTTTACCGGAAAGCTTTTTTTATATTGGCAAAAACGATTGTTTATGGGTTTATTTTCAAGTCATAAGAAAGACATACTCGAGAAAGGGCTGGAAAAGACCAGGGAGAACGTGTTTAAGAAGCTTTCTAGGGCGATAATTGGTAAATCCAGGGTAGACGACGAAGTGCTCGACAGCCTTGAGGAAATACTAATCAGCTCCGATGTCGGGGTGGATACAACCATTAAAATTATAAACCGTATTGAGAACCGGGTTTCAGCTGATAAGTTTCTGAATACAGAGGAGCTGAACATCATCCTGAAAGAAGAGATTGCTTCTCTGCTTGAAGAAAACAATACCGGTATTGTTAAGGGCTTTGACGAAGACCTCGGCAAGAAGCCTTATGTGATCATGGTAGTTGGTGTTAACGGGGTTGGAAAAACCACAACCATCGGAAAACTGGCCTACCATTTTAAGGCAGCCGGCAAAAAAGTAGTGCTGGGCGCGGCCGACACTTTTCGGGCAGCAGCCGTCGAGCAACTCACCATTTGGGCTGAAAGAGTTGATGTAGAACTTATTAAACAGCAGATGGGATCCGATCCCGCTTCTGTCGCATTTGACACACTCAAATCGGCAATCAGTTCGAATGCCGATGTTGTAATTATCGACACCGCTGGTAGGTTGCACAACAAAGTGAACCTGATGACCGAGCTTTCCAAAATAAAACGGGTGATGCAAAAACTGGTCCCCGATGCTCCCCACGAGATCCTTCTTATTCTCGACGGCTCCACAGGCCAAAATGCCTTTGAGCAGGCAAAACATTTTACTCTTGCCACTGAAATAAATGCTTTGGCACTCACCAAACTCGATGGCACAGCCAAGGGCGGCGTGGTAATCGGGATATCCGACCAATTGAAAATCCCTGTCAAATATATTGGAGTCGGCGAGAAAATGGAAGATCTCCAAATATTCAACAAGCTGGAGTTTGTTGAGACCTTATTCACAAAGTAGAACCAATACGCATGAAAGGTAGAAACACGCTTACCTCTTCTTTGAATATCATCACGCTGGGATGCTCCAAAAACCAAGTTGATTCGGAAAAGCTTCTTGCCCAGTTTGAGGAAAACGGATTTGTTTCAAGCCACAACTCTGCAGAATATACCGATGTGGTGATAATAAATACCTGTGGGTTTATCCTCGATGCCAAAAATGAGTCCATCGAAACCATTCTCAGTTACGCGCAAGCCAAAAAGCAAGGTTTCATCCGCAAGCTTATTGTTACCGGATGTTTGTCGCAAAGGTATGGCGAATCCCTCCGAAAGGAAATACCTGAAGTTGATGCTTATTTTGGGGTTAATCAGGAAAAAGATATTATCAAAGCTTTGGGCGGGAATTACCATGCCGGCATCATCAACCAGAGGGTCATCACAACTCCTTCGCATTACGCGTTTCTCAAAATAGCAGAAGGATGCAACCGGAGCTGCTCATTCTGTGCCATTCCCGCAATACGTGGAAAACAGGTTTCATTGCCGGTTGAAGATCTGTTGAGCGAATCGCGGTTCCTGATTTCCAAGGGGGTAAAAGAACTTATCCTCATTGCTCAGGACCTTACCTCATACGGCACGGATCTGTACAAAAAGAAATACCTAGGGACCTTGCTAAAGGAATTGAATGGTCTGGAAGGAATTGAATGGATTCGTCTGCATTACAGTTACCCTCTGGGTTTCCCGGTGGATGAGATCGTTCCGCTCATGAAAAGCAGCACAAAAATCTGTAATTATCTCGATATTCCCATTCAGCATATCAGCGATAAAATACTGCGCAATATGAATCGGGGACATGGCAGGAAGGAAATTGAAGAGGTTATTGAGGGTTTCAGGAAGAATATCCCGGATGTAGCCCTGCGCACCACGCTCATTACCGGATATCCAGGGGAAAGCGATAAGGATTTCCAAGAACTGTATGATTACGTGGAGGCGACAAGATTCGACCGTTTGGGCGTTTTCACTTATTCTGAAGAGGAGGACACCCCCGCAGCCCTAAACCAGAAGGATGATGTTCCTGAGGAAGTTAAGGAAGAGCGCAAAAATTTGATCATGAGCCTGCAGGAAAGCATCTCCCTCGAGAAAAACCTGGAAAAGGTGGGGAGGGAATTCAAAGTTCTGATCGACAGTATTGAAGGTGAGTTTTATGTGGGCCGCACGGAATACGACAGCCCGGAAATCGATAATGAAGTTCTTATCGACCGGAACTCAAGCCAATTGAAGCCTGGCGACTTCTGTCGGGTTAAGGTGTACGATGCTCAGGAATTTGACCTGTATGCAGAAGTAATAAAAAACCCCGTAGACTAATCTGCGGGGTTTTTTAGTACTGCTTAGTTTTGGGAAGGAAGGTCTTCACCGTGATTCTCAACCGCTTTGGTAGGTTTGAGGACTTTTACCAGGATATTTTCCTTTTTCTTATCCAAACCCACCTGAAGAGTGTTGCCCTCTGACACGTCATTTTTAATAATCACCTCTGCCATTGGGTCTTCCAGGTATTTCTGTATCGCTCTTTTCAATGGTCTTGCCCCAAACTGGATATCATAACCCTTTTCGATAATGAAATCCTTTGCCTCGGCCGATAGCTTGATCTTGTAGCCAAGAGCTATAATTCTATCGTACAAGCCTTTAAGTTCGATATCAATGATTTTGTAAATATCATCTTTGGTAAGTGAGTTGAATAGAACCACATCATCGATCCGGTTCAGGAACTCAGGGGCAAATGCGCGCTTGAGTGCTTTCTGGATGACGCCTTTGGTATGCTCGTTGGCCGCTTCAACCTTGGCATGGGTGTTAAAGCCCACTCCCTGACCGAAATCTTTCAGCTGGCGTGAGCCAATGTTGGAGGTCATAATTACAATAGTGTTCCGGAAATCGACTCTTCTGCCCAAACTGTCAGTCAATTGACCCTCATCAAGCACCTGAAGAAGAATATGGAAAACATCCGGGTGAGCTTTTTCGATTTCGTCGAGAAGAACTACCGAATAAGGCTTTCTCCTTACTTTTTCCGTCAGCTGGCCACCTTCTTCATATCCTATATATCCCGGGGGAGCTCCTACAAGCCGCGAAATGGAAAACTTCTCCATGTACTCGCTCATATCCACCCTGATGAGGTTGTCGACAGTGTCGAACAGATATTTGGACAATACTTTTGCCAGCTGAGTTTTCCCAACACCGGTAGGGCCAAGGAATATGAACGTTCCAATGGGTTTGTTGGGGTCTTTAAGTCCGGCTCGATTCCTTTGTATCGCTTTCACAACCTTGGCAATGGCTTCATCCTGACCCACAACGCTGCCCTTGAGCTCATCGGCCATTTTGAGCAGACGCATTCCCTCGGCCTGAGCGATACGTTGTACCGGAACACCCGTCATCATGGCTACTACTTCGGCAACCTTTTCTTCATCCACAACAATTCGGTTACGGGCTAGTTCACGTTCCCACTTCTGTTTTTCATGTTCGAGTTTTTCGAGAAGGTCTTTTTCTTTGTCGCGGAAACTTGCAGCTCTTTCGAAATTCTGATTCTTTACAGCTTTGATTTTCTCCTTTTTGGTGTCCTCGATTTCGTGTTCGAGAGTGACGATTCTCTCGGGCACAACAATATTGGAGATATGCACACGGGAGCCGGCTTCATCGAGCGCGTCAATGGCTTTGTCGGGGAGGTGCCGGTCGCTTATATATCGCTGGGTAAGTTTTACACATGCTTGTATTGCCTCAGGCGTATAAGTAACATTATGATGCTCCTCGTAGCGTTCCTTGATGTTATTAAGGATTTCTACCGTTTCTTCAGCTGAGGTCGGGTTAATCATAACCTTTTGAAAACGTCTTTCCAGTGCGCCATCTTTTTCGATATGCTGGCGATACTCATCAAGTGTAGTTGCACCAATACATTGAATATCGCCGCGAGCCAGAGCAGGTTTTAACATGTTTGCCGCATCAAGTGAGCCCGTTGCTCCACCTGCACCAACAATTGTATGTATTTCGTCGATAAAGAGTATTACGTTGTTGTTTTTCGCAAGCTCATTCAGTATGGCTTTCATCCGCTCTTCAAATTGACCCCGATATTTGGTTCCGGCAACGATGGATGCGAGATCCAGAGTCACAACACGCTTGTCGAACAATACCCTTGATACTTTTCGCTGAACGATTCGGTTTGCAAGGCCTTCAGCAATGGCTGATTTGCCAACTCCCGGCTCACCGATAAGTATTGGGTTGTTCTTTTTACGGCGGCTCAGGATCTGTGCCAGGCGTTCGATCTCAAGCTCACGGCCAACAATAGGGTCAAGGCGATCTTCCTCGGCTGCTTTGGTAAGGTCAATTCCGAAATTATCCAAAACAGGGGTCTCTGAAACTGCTTTGGGGTTTTGGGGATTGGGATTCTGCTTTCCGGTGCCAAAAGGATTTTTATCGTCGTCATCGTCACTCGGGAAATCTGCCCGGTTTTGAGGACCGGAGTTTTCAAGTTCAGTACGCACAGCATCGTAGTTAATGCTTTTCTCGTTTAAAACCTGGGTTGCGAAGTTGTTTTCGTCCTTTAGTATTGCCATCAGCAAATGCCCTGTGTCGATTACAGAATCCTTCAGAGCCCGAGCCTCCAGATATACCAGTTTTAAGACCCGTTCGGTGTTTTTAAGCAGAGGCAGATTATCCGTGTCTGTAATATTTATAATGTCCTCCTGCCTGATGCTGTTTTCAACAGCTTTACGGACTTCGTAGAGTTCAATACCCAACATCAGGAGGATATCGATAGCAACTCCTTCTCCATCCCTCAGAATTCCCAGGAACAAATGCTCCACGCTGAGATGATTATTCCCCAACCTAACGGCCTCTTCTTTGCTGTAGCTCAGCACGTCTCTGATTCTTTGTGAAAATTTTGCATCCATATATTGATACTAATATTAGTCAAATAATTAACGGTTTCAAGTTACGTATATAGTCACAAATATAGGAATAAAACAATTATCAATTATAAACAGTTCAATGTTGATAATTTTGAATATGATGCACGGAATTTAGGAGGGAAATGATTACTTTCGTAGGTCTGATTTTTTTGCAGGTTTTAGCATTGAAACAGGTCGTTCTAATTTAATGAAAGGTGTTATGATTGCAGATGGCGAAAAGATTTTAAAAGTAAATATCGAGGAGGAAATGAAGTCGGCCTATATCGACTACTCCATGTCAGTTATAGTGTCGCGCGCTCTTCCCGATGTTCGTGACGGCTTGAAACCGGTTCACCGGAGGGTTTTATTTGGGATGTCTGAATTGGGTGTTAATGCTAACCGTGGATATAAAAAATCAGCCAGGATTGTAGGGGAGGTTCTTGGTAAATACCATCCTCACGGCGACACTTCGGTTTACGATGCCATGGTGAGGATGGCACAACCTTGGTCGTTGCGGTATCCTTTGGTTGACGGACAAGGAAACTTCGGATCGGTTGATGGTGACAGTCCCGCCGCCATGCGTTACACCGAGGCCCGCTTACGCAGGATTGCCGAGGAAACAATGGCCGATCTCGATAAGAACACTGTTGATTTCCAAAACAATTTCGACGATACTCTTCAGGAACCAACGGTAATGCCAACTCGCGTTCCAATCCTGCTTATCAACGGAGCCTCCGGTATTGCCGTGGGAATGGCCACAAACATGGCTCCGCACAACCTTACGGACACTATTGATGCGATCGTAGCCTATATCGACAACAAAGAAATTGAAATCGAACAGCTCATCGAAATCATTAAAGCTCCAGACTTCCCAACTGGGGGTATCATATATGGCTACCAAGGAGTTAAGGAAGCATATGAAACAGGTAGGGGCAGGGTTGTTGTACGATGCAAATCGGATGTTGAGATTACCGATACCGGTAGAGAAAAAATCGTAATCACTGAGATTCCTTATCAGGTAAACAAGGCTGAATTGATCAAGAAAATCGCTGACCTTGTTAATGAGAAAAAAATTGAAGGTATTTCATATGTGAATGATGAATCCGACCGCACAGGGATGAGAATCATCATTATTCTCAAAAAAGAAGCCATGTCGAGTGTGGTCATGAACACTCTTTTAAAGTACACCCTTTTGCAAACCAGTTTCAACGTGAACAACATCGCACTGGTTAAGGGAAGGCCTAAGGTCTTAAACCTGAAGCAATTGATCAGCTATTTCGTTGAGCATAGACATGAGGTAGTGGTTAGAAGGACTCAGTTCGACCTGGAACAGGCCGAGAAAAGGGCCCATATTCTTTTAGGACTATTGATCGCACTGGATCATCTCGATGAAGTGATCGCCTTGATCAGAGCCTCAAAAACTCCGGAAGAAGCAAGAAACGGCTTAATGGAAAAATTCGAGCTTAGCGATCTGCAGGCAAGGGCAATATTGGACCTGAGACTGCAGAAACTAACAGGTCTGGAGAGGGATAAGATTCGCGAGGAATACGATGAGTTGATGAAACAGATTGAATACTTCAAGCAAATTCTTTCGGATGAGGTCCTTCGAATGAAGATTATTAAGGACGAACTGCTTGAAATCAAGGAAAAGTATGGCGATGAAAGGCGCACAGAGATCGTTCCCAATGCAGAGGAATTTAATCCTGAGGATTTTTACGCCAACGACGAAATGGTTATAACCATTTCCAATCTAGGTTATATCAAACGTACCCCGCTAACGGAATTCCGAACCCAAAGCAGGGGAGGAACCGGAGCCAAAGCTACGGGTACAAGGGATGAAGATTTCCTGACCCACCTGTTTACAGCAACCATGCACAATACCATGTTGTTTTTTACCGAAATGGGCAGATGCTTCTGGCTTAAGGTTTATGAAATACCAGAAGGCACGAAGACCTCAAAAGGCAGGGCCATACAGAACCTGATTAACCTTGAACCGGGAGACAATGTTAAAGCCTATCTGAATGTTATGAGTCTCAGTGATGAAGAATACCTGAACAATAACTATATTGTAATGGCTACCCGCAAAGGTACCATTAAAAAAACCTCCCTCGAGGCATATTCCAGACCAAGGCAGAATGGTATCAATGCAATTAACATAAAAGAAGGCGACACCTTGCTTGAAGCCCTTCTCACAAATGGCAAACATGAGATATTGCTGGCTGTTCGCAACGGCAAGTCTATCCGATTCAATGAATCCACAGTTAGAGCAATCGGACGCACAGGTTCAGGGGTAAAGGGTGTTAGCCTGGCAGGAAAAGACGATGAGGTAATTGGGATGATCTCAATGGAAGGAGCAACGAAAGATGTGTTGGTTGTTTCCGAGAATGGTTATGGAAAAAGATCCTCCATCGAAGATTATCGAATTACAAATCGTGGTGGCAAGGGAGTTAAGACGATCAACATTACCGAAAAAACTGGTAAGCTGATCGGGTTTAAATCGGTTACTGATAGCGATGACCTGATGATCATAACCAAGAATGGCATAATAATCAGGTTGCAGGTCGAAAAGCTTAGGGTTATGGGTCGCGCAACCCAGGGAGTTCGTCTTATTAACCTTAAGGAATCAGATCGAATTGCCGCTCTAACCCGCGTTCCATCAGGGGTTAACACCGAAGGTGAAGAGAACACTGAAGTTGGCACAACCGAGATTCCTTCCGAAGAATAAGCTTTTGGAAATGTTTGGCATCTTATTTGAGAACAAAAGTAAAAACAGTAATTTTAGCATATAACTTAATAACGATCATGATGAAACACTTATTAATCATTTGTCTTGCTGTCATTGGCTTTACCGGTCTTAAAGCCCAAGACGTTTTTGTCCCCATAAATTACAAAGCCTTAGAAAAGAAAATTCAAAAAAGTGAACTTGAAATAGCTGACCCTAAAAAAGGAGCTGATCCAAAAATATGGATAAAAAGGGGAGAAATAATGTTGACTTCCAATGAGGTAGACCTGGAGCAAGTTTATGAAGGAATGAGTCCAACCAGCCTTATTCTCTTTTATAAAGACCCTGTAATCACCACCGAAGAGTTGGACGAAAGAGCTTATGATGTTTACACGTATCCCAGAGTGAAGTTTTATTTCGAGAACAGTATTCTTGTAATGTGGAAAAAAACAACCTGGATTTACGAAAGCCCCTTGCAGGAGGCTTACAACAGCTTTGTCAAAGCATTGGAACTCGATGTTGCCGGCAAAAACAAAGCAAAACTCACCGAAGAATTCGAGGAGTTGAAGTCCCAGTTGAAGAAGAATGGTATAAATGGCTATTACTTAGGGGAAAAAGAAAGTGCTTTGAAGAGTTTTGAATTGGTTCTGACTATTAATAAACTTTCGCTGTTAAACGATATCAAGGATACCGTATTAATCCAATATGCAGGTATTATAGCAAGAGAACTCAATCAGATCGACAGAGCGATCATGCACTATAAAGATCTTGCTAAGATTGATAACCAGCCGAATACGTATTTGCTTATCAAGGAAGATTACTTAAAACTGAAAGATACTACCAACGCCATCAGTACAATGGAAGCTGCTTTTGAGAAGTATCCCGACACATTGAACGTTGTGGCAAACCTGGTTGATCTGTATATCAGGAATAACAAAATTCAGGAAGGGCTTACAACTATCAATTCTACGCTGGAAAAAAATCCCAGCAAAGGCGAATTTTATTATTGGAAAGGGAGGTTGCTGTTGAATACTGAAGACGACGACCGTATCACAAAAGCCTTGGAATCATACGAAAAAGCCGTTTCCATCAATCCTGACCTTTATTATGCTTACTACGATATCGGTTTTATATACTTCCTGCAGGGACAGGACTTGTTTACAAGATCAGGTGAGGAAGCCGACAAGAAATACAGGGAAGAGATGATTGCGGTTGCAACAGATAATTACAACAAAGCTTTGCCAAATCTGGAAAAAGCACTTGAATTGAACAAAACGAATAAAGAAATTAAAAAGGAAACCTTAGACACACTGAAGAGGGTGTATTACAAACTTCAGTTGATGGATAAGTACGATGAAGCTACAGAAATGATGAAGAACTTATAACAAACAAAGGGGAGCCATTTTTTGACTCCCCTTTGTTTAAGGTTTTTCAATTTAACATAATATTAATTATGGGGCTATTATTGATTTGAAATTAACCGCCAAATACTATGTAAACAAGCTTTTAGATCTTCTTTACCTTGACAGCATTCATGCCTTTCAATCCACGCTGCAACTCGTAACTGACTTTGTCGTTTTCCCTGATTTCATCGATAAGTCCACTTACATGCACAAAATACTTTTCCTGAGTCTGGCTGTCAATGATAAACCCAAAGCCTTTTGAGTCGTCGAAATAAGATACTTTGCCCTGCATCTCGGTGGGAACTTCCTTGTCCTCCTTTTTCGGAACCCCAATTTCAATGCTGCTGGCTTTAACTTTTATTTTTTTCGAGGGATCCGGTGGCGTGTCTGTAATCATGCCATTTTCATCCACATATGCAATCATACTATCCAAACCTCCACCTTTAGGGTTTGAACCTCGCTCCAGCTTCTTGGAAAGCTTATCCTTTTGTTTTTTAAGTCTCTTTTTTTCTTTTTCACTCTTATTAAAGCTCTGCTGTGATTTTGCCATTCGTTTTTAAATTAAAAGTTGATTAAAATTAGTTAATTCCGGAACATTAAAAGTCTTAATTGAAAATACTAAAAGAATGATCGGGAAATGACAATTTATCAAAATTGATTTGCCGAATGATTTATCCAGTTCTCGCAATAACTTTGCTTTGAGGACTCGAAATCCGCCCCCGATGTTAATGGAAATTTTTGCAAAGATAGGTAATCCATTTTAACTGTCCTTAACTCAAAAGAAAAATCATTTGTTTTCCTGATCTTTTGTTCGGTTCCACCCAAACAAGTATCCGGAATATTCCACTTCCGCCTCTCAATTCTTAAACGAACATCGCTGCCATTGGCCTTGTGCGAGCTCTTACCAACATAACCTTTGTTGCTATACAATTTTCTTTGAATTCTTACCGGCTCAGTTTTTTTTTTGGTTTATTATCTCTGGCGGTTGAATTAGTTTACCTTTGCCGATATGACACAGAACCTCAAACCATGGGAAACGGCAGTAAAGAAACTCGGGATTCCTTCGCTCACGGAGATGCAGCTGAAATCGCTTGAAATTCACAAAAGCCATAGCGATATCATACTCCTGTCCCCTACCGGTACCGGTAAAACTCTCGCGTTTCTCCTGCCCCTGTTTGAATCGCTCCAACACGACATCAAACAGGTACAGGTTTTGGTAATTACACCCTCACGCGAACTCGCCCAGCAAATTGAGCAGGTTTTCAGAAGCATGTCAAGCGATTTTAAGGTGAATTCCTGTTATGGCGGACATTCCATGACAACGGAAAAAAACAACTTCACCTCCCCCCCTGCCATACTGATTGGAACTCCGGGTCGTTTGGCCGATCACATCCGGTCAGGTAACTTTAAAACAAACTTCATCCATACCCTAATTCTGGATGAGTTTGACAAATCTCTGGAATTCGGTTTTAAACAGGAGATGTCGTTCATTATCAACAGACTGGAAGCCGTTGAAAAGCGAATTCTAAGTTCCGCTACCGATCTTCATGAAATTCCCGGATTTACAGGCATCACATCACCCTACGTACTTGATTATTTACTTAAGGAGGATGCAATTAAGAACTTAACTATTAATATAGTAAAGTCGAATAATAAAGACAAGCTGGACAGTCTTTTCCATCTGTTGTGCAATTTGGGTGCAGCCACGACTCTTATTTTCTGCAATCATCGTGAGGCGGTCGAAAGAATCAGTAATCACCTGAGCCAGTCGGGGATTATCAATGATTTTTTTCACGGGGGATTGGAGCAATCCGAGCGTGAGCGCATGCTTACACGGTTTCGAAACGGTAGTTCTAACATATTGATAACCACCGATCTGGCTTCCCGTGGACTTGATATCCCCGATATCTCCTACATAATCCATTATCAACTACCGGTAACTGAAGCCGGGTTTATCCACAGGAACGGTCGCACGGCCAGAATGAATGCCAGCGGCTCAAGCTTTTTGATAGTATCGGAAGACGAGGCAATCCCTGGATATATCCAAGCGGGATACAAAAACTACAAAATCACGGGCGGCCAAGGCTTGCCCGAGAAACCACTTTGGCAGACACTTTATATTGGAGGCGGCAAAAAGGATAAAATCAACAAAATGGACATTGTAGGCTTCCTATTAAAGCAAGGTGGGCTTGACAAGGATGATTTGGGCTTCATCGACGTAAAGGACCACCACTCCTACGCGGCAATAAAAAGCGAATTAATTCATTTGGTTTTGACAAAAGTAAAGGAAGCGAAAATAAAGAATAAGAAAGTCAAAATTCAAATCTCTTATTAAGTTGTTTTTTATATGCGCCAATTCCTGTATTATATTTTTACCCAAACGTTCCCTGCTTTATTGGAATCAACCACCGAATGAATAAATTTCATTCCTCGCACCCCATCGCGAACCGTTGGGAATTCTCCCGCGTTGAACTCCTCAGCCCGGATAGATTTCGCGGCACCTTTGTAAATATTCGCCAGGGCTTCATAAATGCCCTCAGGATGCCCGGCGGGCATTGTATGACTTGTTTCGGCGAGTTTACCGTTGTAACCGTGAGCAGGTTTGTAAATTTTTGTGGGTTCGGAGTCGCTCAGCATATAGAGATAATTTGGATTTTCCTGAGCCCATTTAAGACTTGCCTTGGATCCGTATACAGCAAGCGTAATACAGTTCTCCTCACCGCCGCAAACCTGACTCGCCCTGATAACGCCTTTCAGTTTACCTCCAAAACGCACTAAAACAGTGCCGTCCAGATCAAGTTGAACATCTTCTTTTACCGTGCTGAGATCAGCAAGAACCTCTTTAACTTCAAGTCCTGTAGTATACTCGATAAGGTTAAAGGCATGAACGCCTATATCGCCCATGCAGCTGCTGACTCCGGCATGTTTAGGATCGAGTCTCCATACTCCTGTGATCCTGCTTTCCGTTCCATGAATAATTGAGTTAATCCAGCCCTGATAGTACTGAGCATCAATTCGCTGAATGGTTCCCAGAACTCCGGATGCAATCAAATCCCTCATCTGCCGGATCATTGGATAACCTGTGTAGGTATGAGTCAGAGCAAATGTCAACTTTTTATCGGCAACGAGCTTTTCAAGTTCCAACGCCTCCTCTACGGTCATAGTCATTGGTTTTTCACAAATAAGGTGAAAACCGGCGTTAAGAAGGCTTTTCGCAAAGGGATAATGAAAGGCATTTGGCGTGACAATAGCCACAACTTCCATTCGTTCGCTTTCAGGGAGCGAAGATTCAGCCTGAATCATTGCCTCCACACTTATATAGCAGCGGTTGGCAGATATTCCTTCTGCTTTGGCAAATTGCTTGCTTTTTTCATAGTCAACATCAAATACGCCTCCAACAAGCTCGTAATCGTTGCATATTCTTGAAGCACGGCGATGAGCATCCCCAATAAAAGCGCCAAAGCCACCTCCAACCATTCCCATTTTAATCTTCTTCATATAGTATACTTTTTCTTAAACTTACAACAGTATTGATGCAATTTATCTAACCCGCATGGGGTTTTTCGCGACCAACTGGTCTTCTAATGTATTTTCAGAAACATATGGGTTTCAGCCTTATTTAAACGTGGTTTCTCTTTCGCACATGAAGAATTGTAAAAAACACGATCAGAACAGCCGGCACAATGGCCACAAACCTTAGAGTCAAGGCTCCTCCTGTTAGCTGCGCCGAGGCCCACACAATGGCTTCCTCAGATCCTGTAACAGCTTGTTTTAACGCTTCTATTGTTTGTCCGGCCGGAATTGACGCCAAGGTCTGTGCATCAAAAATAGCCCCAAGAACAGGCTGAGCAATCGCCCCGCCCAAAAAGCCTATCCCTCCCATAATCGCAAGGCCAAGAGCTCCGCTTTGAGGAATATTTTCTGACACAAAGCCTAACATTGAAGGCCAGAAAAAAGCCACACCCAGCGCAAATATGCCTGCAGATGCGAAAACCATCACTGCTCCGCTGGTATAGCCCATCAAAACGCATCCGATAAAAGCAAGAATTGATGATGCAAGTAGCACAACGGTAGACTTAAGGTTATGTATCAATGTACCTCCAAACTGACGTGCCAGTGCCATGATTCCTGAAATCCAAACCAATAATAATATCGGGTTGCTCGACACATTTGCAAGAAGCGCGGCAATCCATTGGTTGGTACCCAGTTCAGTGCCTGCTGTAAGGATCATGCAGAAGGCCATGAAAAGAAACAGCGGGCTTACACAAGCTTTTAGCATGTCCTTGTAAGAATAGCCTGAAACAACCCTCTCGGTCTGTGGAAACTGCTTGTTAAGGAACATATATCCATATATAAACGTGGGCAGCAGCATGATGCCCATTGCGTAACGCCAATCGGCCAGACCAATTTTATTGAAAAGGTAAACAGCCAAACCTCCGATGACTATGCCGGTTGGGAACCAGGCGTGAAAACGGTTCAATCGGCGGGTTTTTTGGTCGGTATACATGCTTGTAATCAATGGGTTGCATGCGGCCTCCACACTTCCGTTGGCTATCCCGATCAATAGCGTGGAGATGAATAAAGACCAGAATCCTGTTGCTACAATTGTAAGAATGATTCCGGCCAAGTGGCATATAAAGGCAATTCCAATAATCCTTCCGATGCCGATGATATCAACCAAGGGTCCACCAAAGACCATTGCAAGCGTAAAGCCCCAAAAAGCGGTTCCAACAATCCACCCTACTTCGGTATGGCTGAGGTTAAACTCGGTTGCCCATGCTTCCACAAATGATCCTCTTGTGGCAAATGCAAGGGCGGTTACTACTAATGCAACGCAACTTGCGTTGAACAACTGTGCTTTTTTAATTGTGTCCATTGTAAGGGTGTTGATAGTTGTTTGGGTTAATATTCAATGCGGTATTGTTACATTTTCTATTTCTCAAACGCAGCATCAAATGCGATGCTGGAGGAGGGGAAATCAACAGTACGTACAAATTCACAAGCTTCTTTTGCTCCGTGTTCCCGCTCCATGCCACTATCTTCCCATTCAACAGACAAAGGACCCTTGTATTCAATATAATTCAGAGCTCTTATGATTTCTTCAAAATTGATGTTTCCATGCCCAAGGCTCCTGAAATCCCAATAGCGCCCATAAGTGCCAAATTCAGTGTGTCCGCCAAAAACACCTGCTTCTGCAGGATATTCGGACCAACCAACATCTTTCATGTGAACATGGAATATTTTATCGGCAAAAGTGTATATAAACTTCACATAGTCAACTCCCTGATAGCCAAAATGCGAGGGGTCGTAATTAAACCCGAAACTGGGATGGTTGCTAATTGCTTTGAGAGTTTTTCGGGCAGAGGCAATATCAAAGGCAATTTCTGTGGGATGAACCTCAAGACCAAATACCACGCCCAATTCCTTGTATCTGTCGAGAATTGGGATCCAACGGGATGCGAAGTCGCTATAGCCCTCATCGATCATTGCCGGGGTAACCGGAGGAAAGGAATAATTGAGATGCCAGATTGGACTGCCGGTAAAACCGTTTACAATCGAAACGCCAAGGCGCCTGGCTGCTTCACCGGTTCTGATCATCTCTTTTGCTGCACGCTGGCGAACTCCCTCGGGATCCCCATCTCCCCAAACATAATCAGGGAGAATGCTTTTGTGCCTTATGTCTATTCTGTCGGCAACAGCCTGTCCTACCAAGTGGTTAGACACTGCAAACACCTTCAATCCATATTTGGCCAAAACCTCGTTCTTTTTGCGGCAATACTCCGCGTCTGCTTTGTCTACTTCAAAATGATCGCCCCAACAGGCGAGTTCCAAGCCATCATAACCAAATGATTTGGCTTTAATGCAAACAGTTTCGAAGGGCAAGTCGGCCCATTGGCCTGTAAAAAGAGTTACGGGTCTGCTCATTGGATTGTTCTTAGATTCAGTAACAAGTATAAAAATTATTCCTCACAAAAACAATACTTTGAAGAAGTAGCCTTCCAAATACATAAATAAAGGATTCCTCCCCGCCAATCAGTTTGACATGGAAATACCGGAATCGGGTTCACAAACCACCCTGAATCCTATCCCTTTAATATCGGAGTACCACCAAAGACTTTTGGGTTGCTGGGGATCGGTTTTGAGCCAGGATTCCGATTGGGTAGATCCTCTGGCAGCAGATCTTAGATCCAATGCTTCGGATGTGTAATTTCCGCCTCGAACCACATGTTCTGTACCTGAATCCGGGCCTAATGGATTGTTGACATCAGCACCGGTTAGGGAGTATGCATCGGCAGAATACCAATCCGAGCAATATTCAAGCACGTTTCCGCTCATATTTTTCAAACCAAAAGGATTTGGCATCACAAACGAAGGTTCTTGAGTTTTTCCAGCCGAGTTGTAGGCATAGACGGTGTAAGTGTTAATAATTGAAGTGTCGACCCCGAAAATCTTGCTGCGGAGGCCTGCTTTGGAAAACTTATGTGGATCCCCCTCAAAGAAATAAGGCGTTTCGGTACCGGCCCTACACGAATATTCCCATTCGGCCTCGGTAGGAAGCCTGTATTTTTTTCCTGTCATTTTCGAAAGCCACTGGCAATAAGTCTGAGCGGCATAGTGAGTCATAGTAATAGCAGGACGGTCACCGCTCCCCCATCCCTGATCGGGGATGCCAAACGGAGGAGTTGGGCCGCTAATGGCATCTGGATTTCCAGCATTGTGCTCTTTTATTTTTGCGGGATCAATTCGACCTTCCGACAGGGTTGAGCCATAAAAAGTCCAGAAAGCGTCCCAGCTTACCTCCACCTCCGCCATAAAAAAAGGTGAAATGCTAACGTTGCGAACGGGCTTTTCGTCGGGTTTAACATAGTTTTCTTTTTCAGAGCTGCCCATTGGAAACTTCCCGCCTTTAATTGCTATCATCTTAAAGGAAACGGAAGAATTGGGTATGCACTCGGTATAATTTTCGAAAAGAGTAACTTCAGTTGATTTGGTGAATAGTGCTTGGGAATTGCTCCCGGTAACAGGAACCCCTGCCATCCTCTCATGTTTGTAGTTTGGATTGAAGTGACCTACATCAAGATGACAATTAATACACTGCAAATTAAGCAGTTCCGCCTTCTGCTCATAATAGAGATGAGCAGTACCTCCCTCGGTAGTCAATCCTTTAGGGAAGAGGTTTTCATGGCACTTAATGCACGATTCGTTATAAACGATTTTTACAGCATGTTCAAGCTGACTTTTGCTTTCCCAGTTGAATGAGGCGCTGTCTTTGAAGTAAAAGCCATATAAATCGTGCAACCCTGTCCTAACCTTGGTGCTTAAATAATAAAAACTCCCTTCAGGTGGAAGGTGGCAATCAACGCAGGCAACCCTTACTCCGCTTTCATTATGATGATGGGTGGATCTTTTCCAGGATTCGTCGGCTAGAGGGTGGATATGGCAAGATTGGCAATATTCGTTTGTGTTTGTATGCCTGAGAACTTTTTTGCCACCTATTGTAAGTAGTGAGCCGATAATAATTCCAACAAGTAGGATAAGCATTCCCCATTTAGTGATTAACTTCTTAAGAGCCATCTATATATTGTATTTAAACTGCAACTGTCAGATTTCGTTGTTAAACGAAATCTGACAGCATAATCAGCAAGATTTTAATGGTTATTGAATTACAGAAGATGAACGCAACTGTACTGCCTATGATTTGATGTTAAAGCGCCGAACCGGGTGTTCGTCCGGGGATTGGAGCCACGCCTTCAGCATAGTCGGGAAGTGGTCCCAAAGCATATTCTGTAGGCCCATAGCGCAAGTCGGAAGCCATAATTTCATCCCATGTGATGGCCTTCCCTGTGTAAGCCGCTTCACGACCCAAAATCGCAACCATTGTTGAATTTGCAAGGGCTTCAGCCTGATTTAGCTTTTTGTTAAGTCGAATGGATTCAACAAGGTGTATATGCTCCTGATCATAGGGATTATTCATGGGATTAGCCTCATAATCGTATTTCCAAAGCACTTCCCCGTTATAGTTTTCAATCCGGATTCCTCCATCGGTAAATAAAACGCCCTTGGTCCCCATTATCGATTCGGAAACATTGTTGTCACACCCATCAATTTGGCGTGCTGTTGCCATCATTCGTTTATTGTTACCGTATCGGTAGTCGACGCTAAAAAAGTCGAAAATATCGCCGGTCAGGCGCCTGGCCCTTCCCCCATAGCCTACGGCCTTAACAGGAAGCATTCCGGTAAACCAGGTTGCAATGTCAATATTGTGTATTCCCTGATCGAGCAAGTGGTCACCACTAAGCCATTTAATATTAAACCAGTTCCGGATATTGTATTCCATGTCCGACCATTCAGCCCGTTTGGCTTTATTCCACCAGGCCCCCTGGTTCCAATGGGCAGTTGCCGACAAAACATCGCCTATTGCTCCATTTTTAATCTGAATGTATGCTTCCCAGTAATCGCGGCTGTGGCGGCGTTGGTTTCCTGTAACAATCGTTAGTCCGGCCGCTTCAGCCTGACGGGCGGCAACCATCACCATGCGGATTCCTGAAGGATCAACAGCAGCCGGCTTTTCCATGAAAACATGTTTGTTAGCGGCGACAGCAGCTTTTAAGTGTTGTGGGTGGAAATGTGTGGGGGTGCAAATAAGTACAAGGTCGATATCAAGCGCCAGTACTTTGTCGATGGCATCAAAACCGAGGAAGCACATATTGTCTTCAACTACATTATTTTTCTCTTTTGCTAACTTTTCCCTGCATCCTTCAAGCCTGTCGGCAAACAAATCGCCAAGAGCAACAATTGCAAGGTCGTTGCCGGCATTAAGAAAATTAAATGCGGCTCCTGTTCCGCGGTCTCCGCAACCAACCAAAGCTGCTTTGATAGCTTTTCCATCGGGGGCTTTTGGCACAAAGGAATGAATTCCTAACTGCTCAGGGGAAAAATGCTCACCTACGCCTTTTTCCGAGTTACTGCATGAAGACATTAAAGGAGTAATACCTAAGGGAATTGAGGCTCCTAATAACGCGGAAGTGGCAAAAAAATCTCTTCTTTTCATTTCTGATGTATTAATAATTATTACCTGGAATTTATAATCGTTTTACGATTTGTTTATTCTGAGTTCAAAAGCAATTGGGAATTTGGAGCAAGCCGGGACTTCTCATTCGGTTGATCCTGGTTGGAAAGGCTTTAGTTTTTGGCCTATCTGTTTTTATACTTGTTCAACTCGTCGTACAAGTGCCTTACTGCCTCCTCCTTGCTCTTGAGAGCTTTCTTCCGGTAATTCTCATATTCATCCTTGACTTCGTTTAAGTCTTTTTTCGTTTGGTTTGTAACGGCATAACTTCTTTTGAATGCAGCCAGCATAACTCCCAAGGCTACGACCAAACCTGCTATTATTGACCACATTATACTGTCGTATCCCGCTTTGCTGACCATAAACCCTAGAAATTTGAAACTGTTTTTTTCCTTTACCTCTTGTTGAGCTACATTTAGTTCAGCCTGCAGGGATTTGATCGACTCGTTCTTTTCATCAGCTAGTTCCTTAATAGAGGCAAGATTTGTGTTGAGCGTTTTAAGCGAATCCAGCGCATTTTGCTTAATTTTCAATACCCAGGCTTGCTTAATGACCTTATAATCCTGGAAATTACTGGATTTCTCAATGGCATAATCGAACTGACCGGCGATATTCAGATCTTCAGGGAAGGGTTTTGGCTTGGGAGCAGCTGGTTTTTGAGTTTGAACAGCTGTTTGGCTTTGGGTTTGCGTTTCCTGGGTTGTGGTTGTGGTTTGATTAACCGGCTGTTGTTCCTGTGCAGATACCGAAACTGTGTATAATCCGCTAAATATCAGTGCGCTTAAAAAATAAATCCGGAACTTCATTGTTATGGTTTTTTTAGTTATATTTTCGATAATAGTATTTCTGAAACGAAAAATCGAATCGTAAAATTGCGATAAGAAGTTCTAATCTCCAAATAATTACTATTAATCAAGTACATTTGCAAAATATAAATTTTTTTTCAATGATTGAGCTAGGTAAATTAAATAAATTAAGAATTGTTAAAGAGGTTGATTTTGGTCTGTATTTAGACGGCGGCGATGCAGGGGAAATTCTTTTGCCCACACGATACGTACCAATGAAATTTGAGATAGACGAAATGCTGGATGTCTTTATTTATAAAGACTCGGAAGACAGAATTATCGCCAGTACCGTTTTTCCTGTTGTTATGGTGGGAGAATTTGCCTTGCTGCAGGCAAAAGCAGTAGACAGATTCGGTGCTTTTATGGAATGGGGTCTTATGAAAGACCTTATGGTGCCCTTCAGTGAGCAGCAGGTAAGAATGGAACAGGGAAAAAAGTATGTCGTAAGGGTGTTGGTAGATGAAACGACCCAGAGGATTATTGGGTCTGCCCGAATCGAGAAATACCTCGACAAGGAACCGCAATCCTATATTGAAGGGCAAGAAGTTGATGTTTTGATCGCCAACCAAACTGATTTGGGATATAGGGTAATAATTAACAACAGCCACACCGGCATCATTTACCAAAACGAAGTGTTTCAGCCCATAGAAAGAGGTCAGAGAATAAGGGCGTATATCAAGAAAGTCAGGGAAGATCTGAAGATCGACGTGTGTTTGAACAAGCCCGGATATGAGAAGATTGATCAACTTACCGACAGGATTATTGCAAAACTCAAGCAGCACGAGGGTTTCATCCCCCTTAACGATAAAAGCGACTCAGAAGAAATCTACAAAATGTTCAATGAAAGTAAAAAAACCTTCAAAAAAGCTGTAGGAGCCCTGTATAAAGCGAAGAAGATTCTTCTTGAAGAAAACGGGATACGCTTGGCAAAGCCAGGAGCAGGAAGATAGATTCCCAAAGGAATAAGAGGAGCCTCGCTCCTCTTCCTTACCTATTTCAATACTGGCGAATCGGGCATGGGCACGAACAAATTAGTCCTCAGATTTTGAGAAGGGCTTGAAAGCGGAAGATAATCGAATTTGTGCTCTTTGCTTTTCTTGACAGTCGGGATTTGCCCTGTTATTAGCTCTAAAGCCTGACTCAACATGGGGTCGCTAGTGTCGCCAAAAGCTTTGGCTTCGAGCAAGTCGTCCTCAATGAGGTAATCGGGCAGAAGCCCAGCCTTAAACTCCCCGAAACCTGATGCATTCGAATACTTGTTCACAATAGGAACAATAGCCCAATTGTGCCTTGGCGGTGTATTATTGTCTGCAATTACCCATGCACCGGTATATTTCCCGTAGGTGGTATCGCCTATCTGCACAACGTCCATATAAGGCTCCAGACCAATCATAAGCAATTCGCTGGCAGAGGCAGAGCGATCGGAGGTTAGGAAAAATGCGCGACTTAGATTCAGATTGTGGCCATTGCCAACAAATTTCCTCTCCAGATAATGCCCGTATTCTTCTTTGTTTTCAGTAAAAAAAGTCTGATAAAGCGAATTGTATATGAACTTCACAAAAACCTTGCCCTGATTCACAACACTGCTCGGGGCAAAGCAGGAGGCCAGGTAATTAGCAGCTACGATATCACCGCCCGGATTATACCTCAGGTCAACAACCAATTCGGTAACGCCTTGATTGTTAAAATGGTCAATCAACATTCCAAAATCGTTAAGCAGGGCATCCTTTTCACCAGAAATGAACTCCACATAAACCAGATAGGCGATCTTATGACCGGCAATTTCCAAAACTGTGTCGAAGACAACCGGGTTTGAATCGATTATTTCCGCGGAAAGGGACAAAGTAGTTGATGTTGGGAAAATGGCACCATTGGCATAATATCCCAAGTCAACTGTAAAGCTGCTCTGGCTGTAAAGGGAATAATAATTATCTATATTGAGTTCCTGCCCATTAATTTTTAGGATTATATCCCCTCTTTTCAATCCTGCTCTACTGGCAGGGGACCCGGGATAAACAAAAGTTACAATAATAAAAACTTTGTCCGAGTCACGATATCTTCCAAACGATGGTGAAAACCCAATTGAAGTCGGGGTTCCGTTAAGATCAGCATTCAGGGATGCATTATCATCGGTTAACCATGACCAGCGATCTTCATCCCTATAAATGAGGCTATTGAAAAAAGCTTCCGGATCCAGTTCAGCCTTAACTGTACTATATGGAGGGACCATGTAATTCCAGAAGTAAACCTTCTCCATGGCATCATACATCCAAAGCACTACTTCAGCATTAAGCTCAGCTTCCGGGTCAATCAGAGGTTCATCTTTTTTGCAGGAGATGAAAACGACGGAGGTAAGCGCAAGTAACGCAAAACATAAAAGAAATTTAGGCTTCATTGTCCAGAGATGTTTAATAAACGCTTTTGCAAACTTTAGGTCTCTACGGCGAAAAATACAAAAAATCAAGCTAATTGTCAAAAGCTGATCAATATGAAACTAATGCAAGTTGCAAGCAGAAAGTCGTCGGAACACAATTTTTTCGCGTTCTTTCATGTTTACAGCCACAAGCAGCATTAGTCACAAGCCCATCTTTTCCGCTTGAACCGAACAATGAAATTAGGATTATATTTTTAATAATTCACCCGTTCTTTGAATTCTTTTTGGAATTATCTGAAAATAAACTTTATGGGAATTATTTATAAGAGTCAACGTGTACGCTTTTCACCGCCCTTCCTGAAGGGTCAGGATTGTTTCTGAACGAAGCGTCCCAGGCCAGAGCTTCCGGAGTGCTGCATGCCACAGAAGGTACTGAAGGCACACAGGAAGCTGCCGAATCGGAAGGGAAATGCTCGGCAAAGATGGTACGGTAATGGTATTCTTCTTTCGACATGGGAGGGTGTATCGGGAAGCGGAACTTTGAGTTTGCCAATTGTTCGTCGCTGACCTTCTCGATGGCTACCTGTTTCAGGGTATCAATCCATGAATATCCCACCCCATCAGAGAATTGCTCCTTCTGACGCCATGCAACACTTGCCGGCAGGTAATCCTCAAATGCCTTTCTTAGCACCCATTTCTCCATTTTGCCGTCGATAGCCATTTTATCCTTGGGATTCAAGCGCATGGCAACATCCATAAATTCCTTGTCGAGGAAAGGCACCCTGCCCTCTACACCCCATGCGGCAAGTGATTTGTTTGCCCTCAGGCAGTCGTAGAGGTGAAGCTTGCTGATTTTCCGAACGGTTTCTTCATGAAAGGCCTGAGCATTGGGAGCTTTGTGGAAATACAGGTATCCCCCGAAAATCTCGTCGGCACCCTCCCCCGAGAGAACCATTTTCACTCCCATTGACTTAATGACACGGGCCATAAGGTACATTGGAGTAGAGGCACGGATGGTGGTGACGTCATAGGTTTCGAGATGATAGATAACATCACGAATAGCATCAAGGCCTTCCTGCACGGTGAAATTGATTTCATGATGTATGGTACCGATATGATCGGCAACTTTTCGGGCTGCAGCAAGGTCCGGTGATCCGGTAAGACCAACAGCAAATGAGTGGAGCTGAGGCCACCATGCATCTTTTTGATCCTGGGATTCAATCCGATGGGCGGCATATTTTTTGGCGATTGCTGAAATCACCGATGAATCGAGCCCGCCTGAAAGTAGCACCCCGTAAGGAACATCCGACATCAACTGACGGTGAACCGAGGCTTCCAAGGCATTTTTGAGATCGTTCATATCGGTGGTGTTATCCTTTACCGCGCCGAATTCCATCCAGTCGCGGGTGTACCAGCGTTTCATAATCCCGTCTTTACTTGAAAGAATGTGACCGGGCAGGAACTCCTCGATTTTATTGCATACACACTCGAGCGATTTCAGCTCTGATGCTACATAAAAGTTCCCAAATTCGTCCCAGCCCATATATAAAGGTATAACTCCAATGGAATCCCTTGCAATCAGGTATTGGTCCTTTTCATTGTCGTAGAGGGCAAAGGCAAATATGCCGTTGAGATCCTCTATGAAGTCGTCGCCCTTCTGGCTGTATAGCGCCAGAATAACTTCACAATCCGACTGTGTAAGAAACTCATAGGAGCCATTCAGGCTCCGGCGGATTTCCTGATGGTTGTATATCTCGCCGTTAACCGAAAGTATCAGATTGCCATCCTTGCTCTTCAAGGGCTGTCCACCCGACTGCGGGTCAACAATGGAAAGCCGCTCGTGGGCCAGAATAGCGTTCTCGCCGCACCAGATTCCCGACCAGTCGGGCCCGCGGTGACGAACTTTTTTAGACATCTGAAGAACTTTGGGACGCAAATCAGCCGATTTCTGCTTCAAATCAAATACTCCGACAACTCCACACATAATTATTGCTTTAAATTAATTTCTTTTCGAAAAACTCTTTTTAAGAATCCGTCACGAAAATAGACAAAATATTTAAAATTGAAACATAAATCGAATATAAAATTACAATATGTAAGCAAATAATCGAATATATTTACAAAATGGAGATAAACTAGCGTAAATTGCACTGTATTAACAAAACTGAATCTGTTTCTTCTGAGGATATTTATAAACAAAACGTGAGCTTGGGTGCTGAGAATTAAGAACCTCCCAGCCCAGGACTATTTTAGCCAGAAATCTCGTCCAGTTCAATCCATCGGAGTTCCTTCTCGTCGAGAAGGCTTATGATCTCAGCAATTCTTGTTGCCATTTCCTGAAGTTTCGAGTAATCGTTCTCGCCTGAGTTCAGGATTTTTTCCAGGTCCGATTTTTCTTTTTCGAGGGATCCGATTTCCTTTTCAAGTTTCTCGTATTCTTGCTTTTCCTTGAAACTGTGTTTTCTCTTTTCCGGGGGATTTGCCTTGACGCCTGTAGTTTCCGTTGACTTTTGAATCACGGCTGCGGGCTTGTCGACCTCTGTCTGCGCCTCCTTCCACAATCGGTATTCGCTGTATGAACCCGTAAAATCGGATATTTTCCCATCCCCCTCAAAAACGAAAATATGATCCACCAGTTTGTCGAGGAAATAGCGATCGTGGGTGGCGAGTATCAGGCATCCCCCGAAACCCGAAAGGAACTCCTCTATTTTATTAAGGGTTATTATATCCAGATCGTTGGTTGGCTCATCCAGAATCAGGAAATTGGGATTTTTGATAAGCACGGTGAGCAGGTAAAGTCTGCGGCGCTCTCCCCCGCTCAGTTTCGACACGTACGAATACTGCATCTCGGGTGGAAACATAAAATGCTGCAGGAATTGTGAGGCAGTAAGGCTTTTGCCCTCGTTCAGCATAATAACCTCGGCGATATCCTTAACCACGTCGATAACCCTTTTGTCGTTGTCGAGAATGATCCCATCCTGCTTATAGAATCCGAAAACAATGGTTTCGCCACTGTCGATGGAGCCCGAATCGGGAATATCGTTTCCCGTTATCAGGTTCAGGAAGCTGGATTTGCCTACCCCGTTTTGACCGATGATTCCGATCCTCTCGCCGCGCAAAAAGGAATAGCTGAAATTCTCAAGAATTTTGATACCCGGGTAGGATTTTGAGATCTTCCTGAGCTCCAGGATTTTCCCTCCCATCCGATTCATCTTGATATCCAGCTTGAGCTCTGAGGTTTTCTTGCCGCTGTTGGCTTTGTCTTTGGTTTCGTAAAACGCATCGATTCTGGATTTCGATTTCGTGGTGCGGGCTTTGGGCATTCTTCGCATCCATTCGAGTTCCGACTTCATCAGTTTGCCGGCCTTTTCGATTTCCGTGGTTTCGGCGGCTTCGCGCTGTGACTTTTTCTCAAGAAAATAACTATAGTTCCCAAGGTGGAGAAACAGTTTTGCGTCGCTTATTTCAAGAATCCGGTTGCAAACCCTGTCAAGAAAGTACCTGTCGTGGGTAACCATCAGGAAGGTAATATTGGCTTGCTGTAGGTATTTCTCAAGCCATTCGATCATGTTGATATCCAAATGGTTTGTGGGTTCGTCAAGCAAGAGCAGGTCGGGGCTGTCGAGCAACAAGAGCGACAACGCAAGCCTTTTTTTCTGTCCCCCGGAGAGCGTATTGATTTTTTGCTCCAGGTTGGTGATGTTGAACCGGTCGAGAATCTGGATCATCCTTCGCTCATAATCCCAGGCGTGAAGGTGATCCATTTTTGCACTTGCCAGTACCAGGGCTTTTTCTGTTTCGGGGGAATGGTTGGACATTTGTCCCTCGAGAGCTTCCTTGTATTCCCGTATAACCCCCAGCACATCAGAACCAACCGACTTCACATATTCCGAAACGGTAACGTCTGTATCCATAACCGGATCCTGCTCAAGGAAACCCAGGCGAATGCCCTTCCTCAAGGCTACTTTTCCCTCGTCGGGTGAGTCCTTGCCAGCCAGAATTCGAAGGATACTGGTTTTCCCGGCCCCGTTGGCGGCAACCATTGCCATCTTGTCTCCCCGGTTTAATCCCAGGCTGATGCCATCAAAAAGTACGCGTTCCCCAAAAGATTTAGCCAGGTTCTCAGCCGAAAGGAAATTCATTTGCTTGTAGATTGTTATTTGAAAAGAATCGCAAAGTTATTTTTTTTTGCTTAAAATCAGCGGTAAATCATTCTTATAGAAATACAGGGATATTTCGCTGTATTTGTACCTCGGGGTATTGTTTTTCCCGTTCAGGGGAAAAAAAGCTTTTTCGGAGTATTCAAGTATTTCATCCTGACCCGAAAGAAAGCCGTGATTGAAAGCTGTACTTACAAATTGAATTTGAAACTCCTTACTGTGCTTGAATATAGAGGGATGCAGTATTTTCAGAATGTCGTACATGCAGTTCACATAGGCTACCTGATATTCGAGTTTCTTGAGGCGGTTGAGTCGCTCCTTTCGGATTTCGGTGAGTTGCCAGTCTTCCGGGATCAATAAACTGTCGTACTTGGATAAAGCCTGCGGATGTGAACGGATCGATTTTTCCAGATTTTCAACAAAGGAAGGCTTCATTTGAAAATAGCCAATCGAGAAATCCGTTGAGCCGGAGTATACATAAGCCAATTCGAGCGACTTTGTTTCGAGGTAATCGCTTACAATAGAATAGCGTATGGCCTCGGGAAAGAGCACCGGCATGATGATTTCAGGATCGGTATCGTAAGCGGCGGAGTAGCTCACAATAAGACCGGTGTTTTCAGAGACAAAATCAAGCGCGCGGGTGTAATTGTCAGAAAACGCTTTTTTATAATCAATCGACTCGAAAAACAAGGCGGCAAGAAAAACTATCAGAATCCGAAGCATTTTTTCTCTCCATCAAGCTTAGGTTAATAAAATGCAATAAGATCAATCCTGCAAAGGACCGATTAAGGGAATGAAACAGTAACCGAAACAACGGAATCCTGTGTGTTAGCCATTTTTACAGACAGACAAGTTACGAATGCAAAGATAGGAAACCAAATTTGCAAACTACTTAAGTTTATCGCTATAATTAATCCTGAATTTCTGGACTTTAGGACGGATTACATAGCTGCAGTAAGCTTCATTGGGGTTTTTGGCAAAATAATTCTGGTGGTACTCCTCTGCCTTGTAAAATGCAGAAAACTCTTCGATTTGAGTTACGATGGGATTGTCAAAAATCGATTTTGCCGTCAGCTCCTTAATTACTTCTTCTGCCTGGGCCTTCTGTTTTGGGTTGTGAAAAAAGATTACCGAGCGGTATTGGGTTCCTACATCGGCACCCTGCTGGTTCAGTGTTGTTGGATCGTGCGAGCCGAAAAACGCTTCCAGAATTTCTTTGTAGCTTATCACAGAGGGATCAAAACGAATCTGCACAACTTCGGCATGTCCGGTTGTGCCGTTGCACACTTCACGGTATGATGGGTTTTTAACGAAGCCTCCGGCATACCCTGATTCAACGGAGCTAACACCTTTTACCCCCTCAAAAACAGCTTCCGTACACCAAAAACAGCCATTGCCCAGGGTTGCAATTTCAATGTTTTGTTCAATATTCATATTATCAGGGGATTTTTGGTTTTGAGGTATTCCCGGAAGCAAATAAATAGACAGGCTTACAATTAGTATAGTTATCATCTCGATTTGATCAACGGATTTATAATGCTTCTATAACAATGCTATAAAGAATTTTGTTTAGGTTTATTTCTGAATTAACTTTGTTCGAACCGCATACTAACCGAAAAGGATCGTATGACAGAAGCTCTTTTCTATACAAAGCTTTCGGAGAACAGGACGAATTGCTTGCTTTGTCCCCATAATTGCATTGTGGATGAGGGAAAGAGAGGGGTATGCGGAGTTAGGATCAACAGGGGAGGAATTTTGTATTCCGAGGTTTATGGCAGGCCGGTATCTTTAAATACGGATCCCATCGAAAAAAAGCCTCTGTACCATTTTTATCCCGGCCATCAGGTACTTTCGCTCGGAACCCTGGGCTGTACCCTCAAATGCAGTTTTTGCCAGAATGCTGAAATTTCCCAGGCAAGCGGAGAGGATCAGGGCTTCGGTGTTAAAAAGAGCCTTCAGGAAATCATTGTCCTTGCCCTCGAAAAACAGAAAAATATCGGCTTGGCCTACACTTACAATGAGCCGGTTGTTTTTTACGAATACATGACTTACCTGGCTGCCGAGGTCCACCGAAATGGCATGAAAAACATTATGGTTTCAAACGGGTTCATCAATCCGGAACCCCTCGCTAAGCTTATTCCCTTAATCGACGCATTCAATATTGATCTGAAGTCATTTGAAGACAACTTTTATAAAAAGCACAGCAAATCGCGGCTCGCACCCGTATTGGAAACCATCAGAACCCTATCCGGAAGTGGAAAGCATCTTGAGCTGACATTTCTGGTAATCCCGGGAATGAATGATTCCATTGACATATTCGATAAGATGACAGACTGGATTCTTGAGGAGACCGGCCGAAAAACCCCCTTGCATATTTCGAGGTACTTCCCTCATTACAAAATGAACCTCCCACCAACTCCTATAAAGACGCTCGAAGGGTTTTACCATCATGCAAAGGAGAAGCTTGATTTTGTTTACCTGGGAAACATTCCCGAAAGCATTGGGATGGATACTTACTGCCCCGCGTGTAAATCACTGCTGCTAAAAAGGAATGGTTATTACACCATGAGGGAAGGTCTCGACGAGTCCGGGAGTTGCACCACGTGCCATGAAAAAGTAATTAACTATATGACCATCTGATATGACTGCTATTCGAAGAGCTCAGGTAGCTGGTCGGTTCTATCCATCAGATCCTGAAGAAATCACACTGCTGATAAACCAATTGGCAGATAAAGAACGAGCAAAGGTTAATTTTACTCATTCGGAGAAAACCATTTTGGGAGCGATTCTGCCCCATGCAGGGCATATTTATTCCGGATCGGAGACTGTGCATTTTTTTGAGGTTTTGAAAAGTTCGAGGCAGGTTTTCGACCTTTGGATAATTATTCACCCGCTGCATCATGTAAGTGAAACCGATTATGCTGCAGAAGACAGTGATTACTGGACTACTCCTCTTGGTAATGTTAAAATCAACAAGGAATTCATTGAGGCAATGGCAATACCCGTTTCCAAGGCGGCGCATTTACACGAACATTCCTCTGAGGTTATTCTCCCTTTTATTCAAAAGTATTGCGAAAACGATTTTTCCTTTGTTTCGATAGGAATGGCGAGGCAAAATCCTGATTTGGCCAGGGAACTGTCTGCGGCAATCGTGCGGGCTGCAAATTCGGTCAACAAAAGGCTTTGTTTGATTGCTTCTTCCGACTTTTCACATTATGTAAAGCCCGAGGACGGGAAAAAGCTGGACCAAAAAGTGCTTGAATGCATTTTGCGCAAGAATGTTAACGAAATTTACGATGAAGTGATCGACCATCAGCTTTCTGTTTGCGGATATGGCCCGATCATGGTCTTGTCTGCAACGCTTAACACACTGCACCCAGAAGCCCGGCCCGTTGTTCTTTCCAGAGGGCATTCGGGAGAAGTTCACCCCTCGGATTCCGTTGTAGATTATATATCCGTCTTATTTTACAAGAACCCATAAAGAAGCAAAAACTTGGCAAAGCATCAAACAGATCCGAATCAGGAGGAAAAGGCGATTTTGCTCCGGTTGGCAAGAAACGCAATTCAATGCGCCTTAGACGGTACTGCAAAAAAAGAACATGCAGATATCAAAGGCTGGCTGTCGACACGGCAGGGTGCTTTTGTCAGCATTCACAGCAAAAGCGGGGAATTGCGCGGCTGCATCGGCAGGTTCAGAAGTCGATTGCCCTTATACAGACTCGTTGAAGAACTTGCCATATCCACTGCTACCCGCGATCACAGGTTTGTACCGATAAAAAAAGAAGAACTCGACAATATCGTCATTGAAATTTCCATCCTGTCAAGACTACAACGGATTCAATCGCTCGACGAAATTGACACAGCCAGGCATGGTATTTATATAATCAAGGGGGATAAAAGTGGCACCTA
>JAIFNN010000146.1:0-315 GCA_020047715.1 Bacteroidota bacterium
GGGCATAAATACGACTTATGGAACCGGTTCGGACCCATCCCTTAAAGACGATGTTAGCCAGTCTGCTCCCCAAAACCTTGAAGGAAGCCAGATTTTGCCCAACAGTTATATGAATTTCAAATTTGGAATCAGTCACGGAATTCAACGCAGTCTTATTCTTAACCATTCGGCCAACCTGCTTAGCAAAGATGAATATGCTTTTGCAGTGGTGAATTCCACACCCTATATTTCCGAATCCCAGACAATTAGGCAATTCAGCTACCATCTAAGCGCTGATGTAACGCCTGTTGAGGGACTTACCTTAAGCCCGGTTTT
>JAIFNN010000146.1:339-14904 GCA_020047715.1 Bacteroidota bacterium
TACGATAGTCACAGCGAGTTGGTAGTTGGAGTAAAAGCAGAGAAAAACCTGGGCGTTTTCACCCTTTCTTTGGCAGGTTCGCATTCCAACCTGAATCTAAGTAAGCAGAATACTGCCGCTGCTTCCCTGACAATTTTGCCACTGGGAAATTTGAATCTGTATCTTACAGCAAACGGGTACCTTCACGGTCAGAAGCAGAAAGATGCGGCAATTCAGCAGTTTATGCATTCCTACACCCTTGGTTTCAAGATTGCAAAGCATTTATGGTTAGAGGGATATTCAACATTTGGGGAGTTCTCGAATCTCTACGATCCTTTCTCGGAACTTACCTACAACAGCCTGGAACTATACAGAAACATCAGCTCGCTAAGTCTAATAGTACCCTTGTATAAGTCAGGCGCGTCACTTTTTGCCGGTGCGCGTTTTTATTCGTCGGAATCAATGTTCGTGCCTGTGGACGGGGTTTTTGCAACAACTAACAGCAGAGAAATCAATTATCAATCATATACATTTGGAATATCATGGAAACTATAAAGAAATTATGTGTTGGGATTTTAATTGGATTATTCACAATCAGTGGGTTTAGCCAGGATTACCCAAAAGTTATTGAAGGCTTTCAGAACAGCTATCTGCACGAGGCCTCCGGAAATCTGGCTGAAGCGATACTCGATCTCAGAAATGTTTATGACGAGAACTCCTACGAAATTAACCTGCGATTGGGGTGGCTTACTTATTCCTCAGGATTGTTCAGCGATGCGCAAAGCTATTATAACAAGGCCATACTGTTAAAACCATTTGCCATTGAACCGCGGTTGGGAATTGTCTTACCACAGGCAGCCATGGGAAACTGGAATTCGGTGATCGCACAGTATGATAAAATCCTTGAGATTACTCCGAATAATTCGGTTGTTATGCACCGACTGGGGCTAATCTACTATGGTCAGAAAGATTTTCTGAAAGCCGAAAAATATTTCGAAAAAGTTGTAAATCTTTACCCCTTCGATTACGACGGACTGGTTATGTATGCCTGGACCAACTTCCAGCTGAAAAAATACCGTGAAGCTAAAGTGTTGTTCAATAAGGCATTGATGAATACCCCATCAGGTTCCTCAGCAATGGAAGGGATGAAACTACTTGAGTAGCACATTCGATTCTGAAATATTTCCTACTTTAGTTCCCGGCTTTGTGGACCAAGGTTTAATTATGGGTTTGCAAAATGGGAATTGCTTTATTTCAGACATAATTTTAATTCAAAGGGGTGCGAATCTGAGGTGATTTCGTAAAAAGTCATACTTTTGGACTAAATAAAATTTACTCCAGTGAGGTTTTTCAAGAAAGTACAGGCCATTAATCAGTCTTTTAACCCAAATATTCGTTTTGCTCTGTTGTTGGTGGTTTTTGCCATTGTTTACAATTACCCTTCGGTAACTCTTAAAAGGCCGCAATCGGTTCATCACTGGCGGCAGTCCGACTGTGCATCCATTGCTTTGAATTATTACCAGAACGGGATGCATTTCTTTCAACCCCAAACACACAATCTTACTTCCGACGGGAGTAAATCCGGCTATTCGGCCCCGAGTGAAATTCCCATCGGGTATTATTTTGTGGCGAGTCTCTATAAAATATTCGGCTATCACGATTTTATCTATCGGCTGGTAAACACCCTGATTTTTCTGCTTGGCTTGTTTTATCTGTTTAAGTTGTGCTATATGCTTTTTGGCGATTTTTTCTGGTCTGCAGCTTTCAGTTTATTCTTTTTCACATCACCTGTGCTTGTTTATTATGGGAATAATTTTCTTTCTGATTCCTCAGCACTTGCATTTGCGCTGATTGGCTGGTATTTTCTGCTTAAGTTTTACTTCAACCGGATAAGGTGGGATTTTCTGGTCGCTATATTGTTTTTCATGTTGGCAGGAGCGTTTAAAGTTACGGCTCTGATGAGCCTGGTTGCCATCTCAATACTATTTCTGATTGAGCTGCTGCATATTTTTAAATTCAGAACTGAGGGTAAGGTTTTCGAAAAGCCGGTTCAAACAGCTTTGCCTATCCTGCTTGCTTTTGGAGTTATTGCCTCCTGGGTTTTCTATGCAAAGTATTTTAATGGGCTGCATAACTCGGTTTATTTCTCCACCCGGATTATTCCAATTTGGGAGCTCGATTCGTCCCAGATTCAAATGGTATTGGATAATGTTAAGGGATTGTGGCTTAGCCAATATTTTCATGTTTATGCGCTTTACTTTTTATCAGCAGCATTCCTCTTTACGTTGGTGTTTATCAAGAAGGCCAATCGTTTTCTGATGGTTGCGAACTTCTTGCTTCTGCTGGGTACTATTGCCTATGTCCTCCTTTGGTTCCCTACTTTCAAGGATCACGATTATTATACTATTAACCTTTACATCCTGCTGGTTTTTGTGATTGTGAATTTCGGTTGGGTCCTCAAAAATCGTTTCCCCAAAGTCTTATCATGTTATTTTCTGAAAATTCTTTTTCTTGGATTTTTGCTGTTTAATATGAATCATTCACGGAATGAGATGTATGGTCGTTATTATGGATGGTGGACGGAGCATCCGGAATATAAAGACTACCATGAGGTTACTCCCTACCTTCGGTCGATTGGTATTGCACCCATGGACACCGTGGTTTGCCTGCCCGACATGACTCACTTTACTCTTTACCTTATGAATCAAAGTGGTTGGACGGGATGTCTCGGATATAACGCTGACAGTGCCGCCGTTGAGGCGTCGATTGAAAGAGGTGCCAAATACCTGATTTTGCACGGGGAGGAGGCCGGCAATCGTCCATACCTCCAAAGTTTTATGACAAAACCAATAGGTGAATTCAATTCCATCAAGATATTCAAACTTGAAAAGTAAGCGCATTGTTTTTTTGATTAATGGCTATTTGTCATAACCCATATTTTTATATCTTCGCCCACTCATTACCCGAACAATTTGCACAACAATAATGTTTATCGGGTTATTATCAGGCAACTTAAACAGAGATAAATGATTTCAGAGATTTTTACTTCAGTGGCCGATTGGTACATGGCGCACATAAATTATGGAACGATCACTTTGTTAATGGCTATTGAGAGTTCCTTTATTCCATTTCCCTCTGAAATTATTATTCCTCCTGCTGCATGGAAAGCCGCTCAAGGTGACCTGAATGTATGGCTGGTGTTTCTTTTCAGTACTCTTGGAGCCCTTATCGGAGCCCTGTTCAATTATTATATAGCCCTGTTTGTGGGAAGGAAGATAATTTACAAACTTGCTGACACCCGGGTAGCAAACCTGATGCTTATTACTCCTGCATCAATAGAAAAAGCGGAGGACTATTTTCGCAAATATGGAAATCTGTCAACCTTTATTGGTCGATTGGTACCAGCCGTTAGGCAGCTGATTTCTATTCCTGCCGGCCTGAGCAAAATGAGAATACCTGATTTTATTTTGTATACCATGTTGGGAGCCATGATCTGGAATGCCATATTAACCGCCTTGGGCTATTTTCTTTATACACAGAAAGATCTGCTCGAATTGTACTATCATGAGCTGAAAATCGGATTCTGGATCCTTGGCATTTTAGTCGTGGCATATCTGGTCTACAAAGCATTCAGGTATAAAAGAAATAAGGCTTAAAATACGCGGAATTACTACCAGGCCGATTTTCTCTGCTTTAAATGGTTTTGATTCTGATTTTCGCAAACGCTTCGGGATAATTATTGTTTATAAAATCAATCAGTTTCTCCCGGATGTTCGTACGCAGATCCCAGTTTTTTGAAGCATCGGAGCTACTAAGCAATATCCTTATCTCCTTATAATGCTCGGTTGCTTTGGTCACCTGGACGTTTACCACTCTGCCATCCCAATCGGCATTGCCTTGGAGCAATTCTGGTAGTGTGCTCCGGATGCTATTTGTCTTCTCTGGCAAAATATAATATTTCGAATTTAACAGGTTTACTAACCCTTCTGAAATCTTTTCAAGATTAGCACAGCTTGTGAAAAGCAGGATCTCGCCTATTGCTGATTCCCCAATGTTTTAACGTACTGCCTGCAGCAAAAATAAACAAAGCGCATTTTTTATTGTTAGATCAGTGTATTTTTGTCATGAAGAGCAGGTATATCACGATTTGTTTTAGTTGCAATCATGGTGGTATCTGCCTAATGCAATTCTAATAACCTTTAAACCAATAACAATGAAAAAAAACATGGGCACTATCGACAAAATCGTTAGGGTAATTATTGCAGCAGTCATCGCAATTCTTTATTTCACAAAAGTAATTCCGGGAACATTGGGTATCGTCCTGCTGATTCTGGCAGTTGTATTTCTCCTTACCAGCCTCATCAGCTTTTGCCCGATTTATGCCCCATTTGGAATCAGTACCTGTAAAAAGCAGGAAAAGAAGTAAGTAGTCAGGCCTAAGGCTTTAGACTTATATTCTTAATTTGTTATTGAGGTTTATCGTTGGCTTTTAGCTGGCGGTGAACCTTTTTTTTTCACTATAATTAGGTATTGGGAATATGATTTCGAATGGATAATCTTGTGGATAAAAACTGATTGACTAAACCTCCCTGATAGCTTAGATTCAATATAAATAGGTTTTGGAGTGCAAGTTTTTCCGAAACTCATTGTCTTTATGTATAATTTCGAAAAATCCATTATGAGAAAAATTATTATCATATCGATAGGGATACTTATCTTCCTAAATAACACGAAATGACCCGCAAAAAACGCAACTCAAAAAGTAATTTTTTTAAACAGCTTTTTCAATTCGGCATTCTTTTTATATTGGCCTATCTGGGAATCCGCTTGATTTTCGATAAAACTTTCACTACCGACTTCGAAGCCTACTGCCCGTTTGGAGGTTTGCAAGCTTTGGGGAGCTATCTCTCAAGAGGTTCGCTGGCTTGCACCATGACGGGCACCCAAATCATCATGGGGCTTTTGCTGGCTGCAGGCGCAATGCTTTTCGGTAAACTTTTTTGCGGATACATCTGTCCGATCGGTACGGTTTCCGAATTAATCGGGAAACTGGGCGATCGCCTGAAAATCAGGTTTACCATTACCGGACTTGCCGATAAATTGCTCAGATCGCTCAAATATGTTCTTCTCTTTATTACGTTTTATTTCACCCTTACATCGAGCGAACTTTTCTGCAAAACTTTTGACCCCTATTATGCGCTGGCTTCCGGCTTCAACAGCGATGTGGTAGTTTTGTATGCTATCCTTACCCTGACCATTCTGCTGGTCGGTAGCCTTTTTGTCCGGCTTTTGTGGTGTAAATATCTTTGCCCCCTGGGTGCCATTTCAAACATATTCAGGTTTTTCTGGTTTTTTCTTACAGTAATAGGGATTTTCGCGCTTCTTCTGGCATTAGATCTGAATATTCACTGGATCTGGCCTTTGGGAGTTGTTTCAGTAGGAGGTTATATCCTGGAAATTTGGAAAATGAAGAAGGTGGCTCTCTCGCCTGTAAACATTACCCGTTCGCTCGATAGTTGTATCAACTGCAATATCTGCAGCAAGAAATGTCCTCAGGGAATCGATGTTGCCAACATGGTGAAAGTAACTCATATCGACTGCAATCTTTGTGGTGATTGCCTTACTCATTGTCCTGAAAAAAACACCCTGCAAATCAATCGCAAAAGTTGGAACTGGCTTCCCGCAGCAGTTCTTGCTATACTCCTCATTATCGGGTTCTCACTGAAGTCGGTTTGGGAAATCCCAACCATCGACGAGAAATGGGGAACCCCCGAGGAAATCGAACAGTCTGCCGTCTTTTCCCAGTCAGGCTTGAAAAATATAAAATGTTTTGGCAGTTCGGCAGCTTTCTCCGCTCAGATGCAAAAAGTGAAAGGTGTTTATGGAGTTGCCACCTATGTGAAACGCCACGAGGTGAAAGTTTGGTACAACCCTGCCATGCTTAACGATTCGATGCTCCAGAAAATCATTTTCACACCGGTTAAAAAGATTTTCAAACCCGTGAAAAGAGAAGTGGGCGAAATCCTTAAGGTCAATGTAAGTCTCGAAAACTTCTTCGATCCCATGGATGCATACTACCTCCAGCAACTGCTCCTTAAATACACGAACGCGGTGGCCCTTCAAACCGAATACAGCTGCCCGGTATTGGTGTCAATTTATTTCCCAGGGGATACAAGCCTGGACCTTACTAGGCTGGTTTCTCTTCTTGAAAGTAAAACACTTTCGTACACAATAAATGAAATCGAGCATAATGTAAATCTGAACTACTTAGTTATTTCCGGTCCAAAAACCGATACCTTATTAATAGATGTTTATGGAAGGGAAATGTATGTCCCGACCCAATCCCGGTTCAATGATTATTCCAGTTATCGACCGGATGAGTTAAGTACACTTAGAGTTCCTATGGGAGATAACAAAGAGTTCAAGGATGACCTTAACTTCCTTATTAGCCATATCTCTGGCGAAGAAGGAATTCTGGGTCTCTATACTTCACTTGATGATTCAGGTAGCGAATGGTTGGAAATCGCATACCTCGATTCACTTATTGAAAAAGCTAAAGTATTGGAGCAAATAAATTCCGATTCTCTGTATTTTGTTTTCCGGGACGGAACTGAAGGGGTAAAAGCAAACCCGTTTGTTTTCAGGGAGGAATTACCTACTCCGGATTTTTGAAAACAGAGCTCCTTACGTGGCTATGGTAGCCCAACTGCTTACATTATTTACTGGTTATATATTAGCTTTACAAGTTCTAACCTGAAAACAAACGAACCACATTGAGAAAATATACTTTATATACCACAGTTGTGATTGCTTTGTCACTTATGCTTATCAGCTGGGGAAACCAGGGACACAAAATCATCAGCGCTTTTGCTTTTTTATCTTTCAATGAAGAGATGAGCCAGTTCAACGACTGGAAATCCTTCCTTGTAGATCATGCCTCCGATCCCGATTACAGAAGAAGCAACGACCCGTACGAGGGCCCAAAACATTATCTGGATATCGACAACTATCCGGAATTTGTAAGCGAAGGGAAAATCGCGCACGACTGGCTTAGTGTTGTTTCCCAGCATAATTATGACTTTGTTATCGACAACGGCACCCTTCCATGGGCTACCGTTGCAACTTACGATTCACTCAGAACCTGTTTTGAACGCCGTGATTGGGCCAAAGCCAAGGTTTTTGCCGCAGATCTTGGGCACTATGTGGCCGACGGATTCATGCCGATGCATATTACAATCAACTATGATGGCAAAATGACCGGGAACGACGGAATCCATTCTCTTTACGAAACCAGCATGCTTGGCGTGTATGCTTCCCAGATAGTATATGAGGGCGATGCACCGAAGCTCGTCGAAAATGTTAGCGACTATGTCTTTGATTACATTTATCGGAATTACCCCTATGTGGATTCAGTGCTTATCGCAGACGATTATGCGAGGTCGGTTTCCTCAAGCACTACTTCATCTGAGTATAAAGCAGCTTTGTGGGAAAAAACCGAAAAGTTTACGGTGGCATTGTTCAAAGAAGCTTCACACAGTGTTGCCGACCTGTTTTACACCGCATGGGTCAAAGCCGGTCGTCCGCTTATCTCAGGAGGGTTCTATTACACCGATGTTCCTTCCGTTTCTGTTATCGGGGGAGTCAAACTGAATCATGTTTTTCCTAACCCGGCTTCAACTTCTGCTGAAATCAGATACTCTCTCGACAAAGCGACAAAGGTGAAACTTGAAATAATAGATACCCTCGGACAAACCATGATTACGCTGGCCGATTTCGACGCTCAGCCCGGCGAATACAGCTGCCGGTGGGGGAATGAATCACTTGCTAACGGATCGTATTTTGTCCGCCTTAAAACCGATGAACTTCAGCTGGTACGCAGAATGGTTCTTACGAAGGAATAATTCCTGCGCATATTTTCGCCGACTGCAAAACCAGAGGAATTCCTCCTCCTGGGTGTACACTTCCTCCCACGAAATACAAACCTTTTATTTTTCCGGTAAAATTCGGATGCCTTAAAAATGCTGCGTATTTGGAATTGCTGTTGGTTCCGTAAAGCGAGCCGCGATACGATGAGGTTCTCAACTCAATTTCCGAAGGGTCAAGAATGTACTCCCTCGTAATCAGTTTTGAGAAATCGGTCTGCAAAATCCTGCTTAATTTGGCAATAACCTTTTCCCGTGTGCGGTAAATTATGAGATCCCAGTCCTGTCCGGCATACTGAGGCGCGTTGATCATTACAAACCAGTTTTCGTGCCCTGGAGGTGCGTCTGAGGGATTCTGTTTCGAAGAGATATTCACATAAACCGTCGGGTCGTCGGTTATATCGAACTTTTCAAACAAATACTCAAATTCCTTTCTGTAATCCTCACTGAAAAATATGTTATGAAGGTCAAGCTCCGGGAATTCCCTGTTAATCCCCCAGTAAAAAACCAATGCCGAACTGCTGCGCTTCTGCTTTAGGGTTTTGTCGGGCGATTTTACGCCAGGGAGCAGGCATTTGTAGGTTGGAATAATGTCCATGTTGCTTACAACCAGGTCTGACTGGATTATCCCGCGCTTGGTTTCAATTCCAGTGGCTTTCTTGTCTTTGTGAAGTATTTCGTTTACCCTTTCGTTATAATTGAACTCAACTCCAAGGTCGCTGGCCAGTTTTACGAGACTGGTGGTTATGGAATACATTCCTCCCTCCGGAAAAAAAACACCGGAATCATGCTCCAGACTGCTGATTATATTGAGTATTCCCGGAGCTTTGTATGGACTCGATCCGTTATAGGTTGCCATTCGGTTGAACATCTGAACCAGCTTCGGATGCCGCAAACGCCTTTCATTCGCTTCGTTCATACTGGTGAAAATATCCATTCTCGGGAACAACATCGCTGCGCGAACGGTTTTCCACGAAAGAAAGGAAGCTAATTTGTGCAGCGATTTCTCGAGAAATACAGGCGATAACATCTTGTGAAGCCATATGGAATGGTTAATGTAACGATTCGTGACTTTTTCATCCACTCCCAGCTTCTGTTTGATTTCAGCGGTATAGTTTGAGCGTCGTGTGTAAGCATTGATTTTCGTGCCGTCTTCAAAAAAGTAACGGCAGGCTAAAGGAATCTGGGTATACCTGAAATAGTCTTCAGGGTTTCTGCCTGCTTCACGAAACAATTCCAGCACATGGTCGGGCATTGTGAAAAGCGACGGCCCCCAATCAAAGCGGTAATCGCCAAGGCTGAAAGTATTCAGCTTCCCACCCGGACCTTCCGATGCTTCAAAAACCTGAACCTTGTATCCCTTCAATGCAAGCCTGATTGCAACAGCAATTCCGCCTAAGCCCGCACCGATAACGACTGCTTTTTTTTCCATTTTGTAATTTATTTTATGGCAATTCGCGATTTCATCGAAGAATCACAGCACATTTTTACCCTCTTTTCCCACTTTTATCCATACCTCATCAAAACCCCATAAGCGTGTTGACATTTCAGGAAATTACCCCCCAGTTTACATTGTTTCGATACAGCTTCCTTAATTGTTTTTTTAAAAGTACGTTTGATTCTTTATTTAGTTCCGGATCGTCATCAATTATTTTAGAAGCCTTGTCTCTTGCATACTGCAATATCTGGCCATCTTTGCCGATATGCGCAATTTTCAGGTCAAAGGCTTCCCCGCTCTGCTGCGTCCCTTCCATATCGCCTGGACCGCGCAACTGCAGGTCGGTTTCGGCAATTTCAAAACCGTCGTTGGTTCGCACCATCGTCTCGATGCGCTTTTTCGCATCGGCAGAAAGTTTGTAGCCCGACATCAGAATGCAATACGACTGGTCGGCGCCCCGTCCCACACGACCCCTAAGCTGATGAAGCTGCGACAGGCCAAAGCGCTCTGCACTCTCAATAACCATAACTGATGCGTTGGGAATGTCAACACCAACTTCAATTACCGTTGTGGCAACCATAATATGCGTGCGGCCTTCCTTGAAATGTTTCATGGAAATTTCTTTTTCCTCCGATTTCATCTTGCCGTGCACTACGCTTACCTGATATTTCGGGGGAGGAAAGGCTCTGGTGATACTCTCATACCCATCGGAAAGATCCTTGTAATCCATTTTCTCCGACTCCGATATCAGAGGGTAAACGATATAGATCTGTCTTCCAGCCGCGATCTGCTCCTTGAGAAAACCATGCATCCGGAGTCGCTTTGAATCGGTTATGTGGATTGTCTTAATCGGTTTTCTTCCCGGGGGAAGTTCATCGATTACCGAAACGTCAAGATCTCCGTACAGTGTCATAGCAAGGGTTCGGGGGATTGGTGTTGCCGTCATTACCAGCACATGCGGAACGGTATCGCTTTTCTTCCAAAGCTGAGCCCTTTGCGCTACTCCGAAGCGGTGCTGCTCGTCGATTATAACCAATCCCAGACCTTTGAATCTGACCTTGTCTTCAATCAAGGCGTGGGTTCCCACAAGAATTTGCAAACTGCCGTTTTCCAGTGCTTCATGAATCCTGGTGCGTTCAGCTTTTTTCGTTGAACCGGTCAGGAGTTCAACTCGAATATCAAGTCCAACAAGGAACTTAGTAAGGGTTCGGAAATGCTGAATCGCCAGGATTTCTGTTGGGGCCATAAAAGCAGCCTGGTAGCCGTTGTCAAGGGCAATCAGCATGCTCATGAGGGCCACCAGCGTTTTTCCGCTTCCCACATCACCCTGCAGAAGGCGGTTCATCTGCTTTCCAGTACCCATGTCGCGACGAATTTCCTTCAATACTTTCTTCTGGGCTCCCGTTAGCTCGAAGGGAAGGTTCTCCTTGTAAAAACGGTTGAAATTTTCTCCCACCTTCGCAAAAACATAACCCTTAAAACTCATAATGCGACCGGCTCTTATCCTTAGAATGTTAAGCTGGAGGAAGAAAAGCTCCTCAAACTTCAACCTTGTTTCCGCTTTGAGAAGGGTAGGGGTGTCGGCCGGGAAATGTATGTTCTGAAGTGCCTTGGGAAGAGAGATCAGCGAGGCCTCGTTCAGAAGCCAGACGGGCAGCGTTTCAGCAATTTTTCCGGCCGAGAGCTCAAGCATACTGTTTACCAGCTTGTGAAGCGACTTGGAATTCAGGAAATTGTCTTTCAACTTCTCAGTGCTGCTGTACATGGGCTGCAGCCTGGTAAGCAGTTCCCGGGATTTGGAGACCTCGTCGATATCGGGATGCACGATGTTTATCTGACCGTTAAAGACCGATGGTTTGCCAAAAACAATATACTCTACACCCGGTTTGTAAGTGTCGACAATCCATTTCTCCCCCCGGAACCAAAGAAGCTCAATGCTTCCCGTGCCATCGGTGAAGCCGGCTATCAGCCGCTTTTTCCCTTTGTTGCCGGATTTCTCATATCCTGTTATTTTTCCCTTAAGCTGGATTATCGGCAATTCCGGGTTCAGCTCAGAAATAGTGTATATTCGGGTGCGGTCGATGTATCGGTAGGGAAAATGGTAAAGCAGGTCCCTGAACGTTGCAATTTGTAGTTCCTTTTTTAGGATTTCTGCACGTTTAGGCCCAACTCCGGGTAAAAATTGTATGTCCTGCTCAAGAAATTCCTGCATAAGCTTTGATTGCCGCGTAAAGATCGGAAAAAAAAACGAAGCTAAATTTGCGGCTATTAACAGGTTATTAACCGTTATCGATTTGTAAACCAAAATAAAAGACCAGACCAGGGGGTAACGCAGGAACCTGAATTTGATAAATACAGGCCGGGAGTGAGAATAATTTGTGTATTTTTAATGTCTAATATTCGTTATGATCAAAATTGCACTCCGATTCATTTGCTACAAGTTGTTTGCCCCGCACCGTAAAGGCTTTGGGGTGCATTCTCCATTTGTTTTCAACCTTGTTTGCAATGTGCTTAACGGAAGAGACGATGCCGAACTGAAGGAAATTTCAGTCTGGCGGAAGAAATTATCGAAAGACACAAGCATTATTACCACCGCAGATGCAGGGGCAGGTTCAAAGACCCATAAAACCAAAGGGAGAAGTGTGGGGCAAATTGTACGCAAATCGAGCATCAGACACAAATACGGCCGTGTTATCTACAAGCTTGTAAACGAATTCAAGCCATCCACGATTATTGAACTGGGAACAGGAATAGGCATCAGCACAGCTTATCTCGCAAAAACCTCTGGCCAATCCCATGTAATCACTATTGAAGCGGATGCTGAAAAATTGACATTTGCGGGCCGCTCTCTCGAACAGATCGGCGTGGATAATGTTTTGTTCCGGAATGGATCATTCAACGAGTTGCTTCCGGAGATCCTTAAGGAAGAAAAGCAAGCTTTCATGGTTTTTGTGGACGGGGATCACAGTTACAGGAAAACTATTGATTATTTTGAAGAAATCAAAAAGCATATCAATGAAGAGTCCTTTATTGTTTTTGACGATATAAGGTGGTCGGAGGATATGGAAAAAGCTTGGGGCGAGATCCGTCGAGACCCTGCCGTTTCCATTAGTATTGACTTGTTTTTTATGGGAATGGTTTTTTTCAGGGGAGGAGTCCCCAAACAGGATTTTGTGATAAACTTTTAATAATTAATTAAGGAGTTTTTCGTTAATATGAGTAATTTAGTACAGATATTAAAATATTTAAGGCTTTGCAGAGTTTTATCAATTAGAGAATGACAGGTAGCGGAGTTTGTCGAAGTGAGTTTGTAGATATTAAAATGGCTGGCCACTGAGCTTGTCGAAGTGAGAAATGAAAAAATAAAAAATGAACGACACAATTATCCATCTCGAGAATGTAGTTAAGAATTACATGATAGGTACAATCGTTGTAAAGGCACTGCAGTCTATCTCCCTCGAGATAAAAAGAAATGAATACGTTGCTATCATGGGTCCTTCGGGTTCAGGTAAATCGACACTGATGAACCTTCTAGGGTGTCTCGATACCGCAACCAGTGGAAAATATGTTCTTAATGGTACCGATGTGAGTAAAATGCAGGATAATGAGTTGGCCGAAATAAGAAACAGTGAGATCGGATTCGTTTTCCAGACATTTAACCTTCTTCCCCGTTACACAGCCCTCGAGAACGTTATGCTCCCATTGATTTATGCCGGAATGAACAAAGCCGACCGGATTGAAAGGGCAACAAAGGTTATTGAAGACGTTGCCTTGTCGGACCGTGGGCATCATAAGCCCAATGAGCTTTCTGGGGGTCAAAGGCAGCGAGTGGCCGTAGCAAGAGCCATGGTGAACAATCCTTCCATTATTCTTGCAGATGAGCCTACCGGCAACCTTGACTCCAAGACGTCCATCGACATCATGAATCTTTTTGGCGAGATTCATCGCCGGGGGAACACCATGATTCTCGTAACCCATGAAGAGGACATAGCAAGGTATGCCCACCGAATTATAAGGCTTAAAGATGGACTGATCGATTCCGATGTTATAAATGAACATCATATTGGGTCTGTTGTTTAGGGTAAAAAATAGTTACATGAAGATTTACACCAAAACCGGCGACACCGGGAAAACATCGTTGATAGGAGGAAAGAGGGTTCTGAAATCGGATGATAGAATTGAAGCCTATGGAACAGTTGACGAACTTATTGCCTATTGCGGACTGTTAAGGGACTCGTACCCGAACGAGCATTACCACGAGGTGCTGATCGTAATTCAGGACCGTCTTATGGTGGCAGCCTCACTTCTTGCTGCAGATGGGGATGAATTCAAGGAAGGCCTTCCAAAAATTTATGAAAAGGATATCGTGTTTTTAGAAAAAGAAATTGATCTGATGGAGGCTCAACTTACTCCCCTCAGGTCATTTGTCCTGCCGGGCGGTCATCCCGTTGTGTCGCATTGCCATGTTGCAAGAACAATTTGCCGCAGAGCAGAGCGCAAAACAATACTCTTGTCGGAGATAACCCATTCCGATACCCTTGTTATTAAATACCTCAACAGACTTTCAGACTTCCTGTTTGTACTATCCCGTCTCATTTCCAAAGAATTGAACGCTGTAGAGATTCCTTGGAAACCAGACTTGTAAATATGGAAAAAGTTTATATATTTGCGAAAAAGTTGGAAATAGACCCTAATTAGCACACTAAGATATATATTATGTATTGGACACTTGAATTAGCTTCAAAACTTGAAGATGCCCCTTGGCCTGCGAGTAAAGAAGAGCTTATTGATTATGCCATCCGTTCGGGTGCGCCTCTGGAGGTAATAGAAAACCTTCAGGAAATTGAAGACGAAGGCGATATTTACGAAAGCATTGAAGATATTTGGCCCGATTACCCCAGCAAGGATGACTTCTTCTTCAATGAGGATGAATACTAACGACCTATTAAAAAGAGGTTGATTCATAAATGGATCAACCTCTTTTTTTTTGTATGTGCAGCTGCGGTTAACTCACCACCTAAAAACATCATTGCGGTTTTTTGGGCGAAATTCCTCAAGCCATTTAAAGTCTTCAAGTCTCGAAGCAGCCGGAGGAAATTTTTCAAGTGGGTAATAGGTGGCGTCGGGTTTTGTAATGAAATTGATCTTTTCGATTTTCCTGTCTTTCAGGTAAATCTTCAGGTTTGCGCTCTCTGCCTTATTTACTCCCTGAAGTTCGCCCTTATC
>JAIFNN010000104.1 GCA_020047715.1 Bacteroidota bacterium
TTTCAGGTGGTATGGGCATACGTACCAGCGAATTCTATTTGGATTTCGCTTATGCCAGTGGTGTTTCGAACGAAGCATATTACATGTATGTCCCTGAAATGACAAACGGTTCAATAAACAAATCGAAACTCAGCAATCTTATAATGACGGTTGGTTTTAGGTTTTAGGTTATTGGTTTCAGGGGAAACCTTACTGCCTACCAATGAAAAGGCCGTTTCGAAGCAGAAGCGGCCTTTTCATTTTTACAAGCTTGCAAATCTTTACTCAATCAGGGAAGAAGACAATACCTTGCCAGCTTCCGGGCCCATATTGAATATCAAATCCAATATGCTCAAGTTCGGAATAAACCCGTGGGCCTGCAGAAACACCTGGGAATATTCAATAACCCGAAACCCGATGTCGGAGTTAAACTCTGATTTGGGGTGAACCACCATACGAAGATCTTCTATATCCCCTGTATCCCCTGGAAATAAAAATGAGCTGGTTAAAGTTGGCTTAACCGGCAGACTTAGAATTTTTAAAACATCATTGTTAAGACTGATGCAGAAATCAATGAGGAATTCAGGCTCCTTTCGGTAATAGGGTTCGAAAACATCCTGGTAATACTCAAAATATGGAGAGGAGTTGTATGCCGACACAATCCCTTTCCAATGTAATCTCCGCCAATCGGTATCGTAATCAATCCGGGCGTCCTGAACCTTCAAGCGTTTACCCTTTTCATGCTTAACAGGTATCACCAGGCTCAGCTTCCCATTCGCACCATAGATATCGCATCGGTTACGATAAGTTTGCTTCTGGTAACTGTCGCTTTGCTCAATCATTATCTCCCCACCTTGAAAATACCGGCAGTATAATTGGATGGGACCGAGATAGGTCAAAGGCAACAAGATTCTTTTTTTTACTGACATCAGGCAGATTTTCGGGAAGCCCAACAGATGGTTTTGCAGCCTTTAAGCCTATTCAGCAGCGTCGACAATCTTGAAGAACCTGTTCCAACGGATACTTTTGGGGAAACTCTGCTCCTTTTCTGTTGACAGCCAAATGAATTTGGGCTTTCCGATAACGTGATCTTCCGGCACAAGTCCCCAGAAACGGGAGTCGGCCGAACGGTGACGATTATCTCCCATCATAAAATAATAATCCATTTGAAAAGTGTATTCTGTAGCTATTTCGCCATTGATAAATATGCTTCCATCTTTAACACTGAGTGTGTTTCCTTCATATGCTTCGATAACTCTGTCGAAAAAGGGAAGGTTTTCAACGGTAAGAGCAACTGTTACCCCTTTCTTTGGAATCCAGATTGGGCCAAACTGGTCAACACTCCAGGAAAATTGCTGACTGTTCGGATAAATCTGGTAATCCGGATTGCTATAAATTTGTCTTTCCACCTTTATGATATTAGAAATATCTTTCTTGATTTGTTCGGCAGTGCTTTTGTTCAAGGGCAGATAGTATTTGGGATTGTTCTGAATGCCAAGGTATTCCTCACTAATTCCATATTTGGACATCACTCTTGGGTTCAGCGGCTGACCATTAGTCTGCACAAGATATTCGTACTGTATGCCAATAAAATCAGGTTGTGGCTCTCCGTTTACATAAACATCCCCATTACGAACTTCCAGGCTATCACCGGCAATGGCAACGCATCTTTTGATATAGTTATCCCTGCGATCAATGGGTCGGTAAACAATTTCGAAATTACGGGAACTCTCAACTGCTTTTCTGGCTTGGCTAATATAAGAATCCCATGACCTGAGGGGAGCTTTTGCATAGTTATCCTGCGATTTTGCTCCCATAGCATATTCTCTAAGGATCGAATAGTAACTACGGGCCGATTGCTCAACAACCACTGTATCCCCGGCAGGGAAATTAAAAACAACAATGTCATTACGTTTCACCTGGCCAAATCCTGCAAGTCGTTTATAGGGGAGTTTAATCCATGTAAGGTAGGATTCCTTGTTAACGATGGGCAGACGGTTCTGTGTGAAGGGAAAGGCAATCGGGGTATTGGGGACCCTTGGGCCGTATGACATCTTGCTAACGTAAAGATGGTCGCCCACCAACATGGTGCTTTCCATGGAGGGAGTGGGGATTTTGTAATTCTGGAAGAAATAGATATTTATTAGCGTTACGGCCACCACTGCAAAGATTAGTGCGTCGAGCCATTCAATAAATGCGTTGTTTTTTTCATTTCGCTTTTTCCAAAAAGTCCAATTAACTTTTTTGGTAACATACAAATCGAAGATGATTCCCAAACCTATTAAATACCAGTAGTTTCCTAGCCAGATAACAAATGCAAGGTAAAGAACTGCTGTTAAACCAAACCGGAAATACTTGTGCTTACGAAATTCAAACATGACGAAGGGTTTTTATTTTATGGATTTAAACATTCTTTTAAGACGGATTCCGAGGATGCCTTTTTCGGCATCAAGGGAGAACCAAATAGCTACAGCCTTTCCGACGAGATGGTCTTCCGGAACAAAACCCCAAAAGCGGGAATCGGCCGAGTTATGACGATTATCACCCATTACGAAGAAGAAGTCCATTTTAAATGTGTACGAGCTGGCTAATTTACCATTAATGTAGATATTATCGCCCTGCAATACCAGCTTATTTTTTTCATACACCTCAATTATCCTCCGATACAACGGAAGATTGTCGATATTTATTTTAACCGTCATTCCTTTTCCCGGCACTACCACAGGACCAAAATCGTCAGCAGACCAAAGAGATTGTGTGGAATGGGGGAAGATTTCGGTGTTTTTAAAAGACAAGACCGTTTCCAGGTATCTTGTAATATTCTCAACATCTTTATGTTTACTTAAATATTCCGCGTTTTCCCGGGTTAAATTCATGATATAGGTGGAAGTATAATAATTGTATTTCAGCTGACCTTCCTTAAGTCCCAGTTTGCTGACTATTTCCTTGTCGAGTTCGATGTTTTTCGTCTTCACATAATAGTTGAACTGTTGATCAGGAAGTTCCTCTAATTTTTGACCGTTCACAACAACCAGCGAGGACACAATTGTAATGGTATCCCCGGGAAGCCCAATACATCTTTTAATATAGTTGTCTCGTTTATCCACGGGATGGGAAACAAATGAGAACCGCGACTGAAGATAGTCCCGTCCAAACTGCCGGATGAGAGAATAATAGTTCTGACCCGGATACTGCACTATTACCGTATCGCCTTCCGGAAAATTAAATACGATGACATCGTTTCTCTCAACCTTCGAAAAGCCTTTCAATCGTTTATAGGGAAGGTTAATGAGTTTGGAATAACAAAGCTTGCCTCCGGGAAGCATCCCCGGGAGAAAAGGAATCGATAGCGGAGTATTGGGCAACTTTGGCCCATAGGCCAGTTTGCTTACAAAAAGATAATCGCCAACCATCAAAGATTTCTCCATCGAGGGAGTCGGAATCTTGTAAGCTTCAATAAAAAGGGTTCTGATGCCCAGGGTGATGAACAAGGCAATGAGAATGGCAAAGGTAATATCACAAATATTTCTAACAGCAGTTGGTAAGTTGATCTTTTTTAAAAGAGGAATATGAAGGTTGGACGTAAAAAAAAGCAAAAAGATGAAAACATTCCCGACAAGCAACCAATAATACCTGAACCACAAGCATAAAAGTGAAAATGCCGTGACGGAAAGAATAAAAAGCAGTATGGATTCAAAAGAATGCTTTTTCATTTGAGTTATAGTCCCATGACATTTCTCATGGTATAAATTCCTTTTTTCCCATTTATGTATTCGGCAGCAATAACGGCTCCCAAGGCAAATCCCTTCCTTGATTTGGCATAATGTTTCAGGGAGATATAATCCACATCGGATTCATAAATAACATCATGGATACCGTTGATATCCCCTTCGCGGATGGCTTTAACGGCAATGTCGTCGTGTGAGCCATTTCCGTAGAGACTCCAAGCATTTTTCCGATCAAGTCGGGAGATGATCTGTTCAGCAATTGTAATGGCCGTTCCGCTGGGGGCATCGAGTTTTTGAGTGTGGTGGGTCTCCTCCATCCTGACATCGTACTGTGGAAAACCATTCATGATTCCTGCAAGGTATTCATTTACAGCAAAAAGTATATTAACGCCAATGCTGAAGTTTGAGGAATGGAACAAAGCCTGGTTTTTCTCCTTGCATATTTCGGAGATCCGTAGCAAATCTTTGTTCCAACCGGTAGTACCGCACACAATGGGAATACCGGCATCAAAACAGGCAAGAATATTGGCTACTGCAGATGAAGGTGTGGAAAAATCAATTACCACATCAAGCTTTTGAAGGTTCTCTGAAGTAAGCTCGTTTTGGTTGCTGATATCTATAACAAGACCAATAGAATGTCCGCGGCTCAGGGCAACCCTTTCGATTTCCCGGCCCATTTTCCCATAACCCAGTAAGGCAAGTTTCATGTTTGAATAAATTTTTGTGGAAGGTTAAAAGTACTACAAATATGATTTATTTACGAACAAATGGAAGGTAAATCGATTCTCCCCTGAAAAAGGGTTTCCCCAAACTTTGAGATTTAACTTGCTGCAAAGGAATCCAGAAACCAATATGCTGCAAACAAAAATGAGTGCCCTTTTGAGACACTCATTTTTTAGGTATTTCGGTAAAACTATGCCTGGGCTTGTTTTACGATTTCAGCAAAGGCTTGAGGGCTGTTCATTGCCATATCTGCGAGTGCTTTTCTGCTCAGAACGATATCCTTTTTATGCAGAAGTCCGATAAATTGCGAATACGATAAGCCATATTCGCGGACACCTGCATTGATACGCTGGATCCAGAGTTGTCTGAAATGTGCTTTCTTGGTTTTCCTGTCCCTGTAAGCGTACGCCATACTGTTATCCAGTGCGTTCTTCGCTACAGTCCAGACGTTTTTCCTTCTTCCGAAGTAACCCTTGGTCTGGTTTAAGACTTTTTTTCTTCTGGCTCTTGAGGCTACAGAATTTGTTGCTCTTGGCATTTTTCTTCTTTTTTAGAGTGAAAAGCGTTCCGTTCTTTTTTTTAGGAAACTTGAGAGCTCTACACTCGGGTTAAAACTAAATTTATTTCATTGCGAGGAGGGCCTTAACGTTATTCAGATCGGATTTGTGTACCGTTCCAAAATACGTCAGATTCCTTTTTCTTTTCGTTGATTTCTTGGTCAGAATGTGACTTTTGAAAGCATGCTTCCTCTTGATCTTTCCGGTTCCAGTAAGAGTAAACCTCTTTTTAGCTCCCGGATTGGTTTTCATCTTGGGCATCTGTTCTACAATTTATGATAATTAATTACTATTAAAAACTTAACCTTCTAAGCTAAAGCTTCAAAGGACAAGCTATTTTTTCTTCTTGGCTACCTTTGGCTTTGCGCTAAGTAGCATTGTCATTCTTTTCCCTTCAAGTTTGGGAAGGGATTCCACCTTACCATCTTCCTCCAAGTCCTGCGCAAAGCGAAGCAAAAGTATCTCTCCTTTTTCTTTATACAGGATGGTTCGGCCTTTAAAGAATACATATGCCTTTACCTTGGCTCCTTCTTCGAGGAACTTTTGGGCATGTTTGAGCTTAAAGTTATAATCATGTTCATCCGTGTTGGGTCCAAACCTGATTTCCTTAACCACAACTTTGGTGGTTTTGGCTTTAATCTCTTTTTGTTTCTTCTTTTGCTGATAAAGAAACTTCTGGAAATCGACAATTTTACAAACTGGCGGATCAGCCGTGGGGGAAATCTCCACAAGATCCAATTCCAGTTCTGCTGCAAGTTTAAGTGCATCAGGGACTGAAAACAACCCAGGTTCGCTAACATTATCGCCTACCAGACGAATTGTTTTTGCCCGGATCTGTTCATTGATCCGGAAATTCTGTTGATCTTTTGATGGCTGTGGTCTTACACCGCCACGCCTGTACAATGGACCTGCTATGGTGAAATCCTCCTTATTTAGTTAATACCTGGTTACTTATGTTCAATAGCTTCAAGCTGTTTTTTTACTTCATTCTCAATAAAACTCACGAAATCTTCGGTTTTCATGCTTCCCTGATCACCCTCTCCCTGCTTTCTGACGGCCACTGTGTTGCTTTCCATCTCCTTTTCACCGACTACCAGAAGGTATGGAATTCGCTTTAACTCGTTATCCCTGATCTTCTTACCTATCTTTTCGTTCCTCAAATCAATCAGAGTGCGAATATCGGAATTATTTAGAAAATCTGAAACTTTTTGTGCATATTCCTCATATTTTTCGCTAATAGGCAGAACCACAGCCTGATCGGGGGTTAGCCAAAGCGGGAATTTACCGCCGGTATGCTCAATCAGTACTGCCACAAATCGCTCCATTGAGCCGAAAGGTGCCCGGTGAATCATAACGGGACGGTGTTTCTGATTGTCGGCACCGGTATATTCCAGTTCAAATCGTTCCGGAAGATTGTAATCTACCTGAATCGTGCCTAATTGCCACTTTCTGCCAATGGCGTCGCGAACCATAAAATCGAGTTTGGGACCATAAAAAGCGGCTTCTCCCAACACTGTCACTGTTTTCAGCCCTTTCTCGGCTGATGCCTCAATAATAGCGCTTTCAGCTTTTTCCCAGTTTTCATCGCTACCAATGTACTTGTTTTTGTCGTTGGGATCGCGAAGGGAAATCTGTGCAGTATAATCGTTGAAATCCAAAGCTTTGAAAATATACAACACGATGTCGATAACCTTGGTAAACTCTTCTTTCAATTGGTCGGGTCTGCAGAAGATGTGTGCATCATCCTGGGTAAAACCCCTTACCCTTGTAAGACCGTGAAGCTCGCCGCTTTGCTCGTAGCGGTATACTGTTCCGAACTCGGCATAACGAATAGGCAGATCGCGGTAAGAGTGTTGTTTTGAGTTGTAAATTTCGCAATGGTGGGGACAGTTCATCGGTTTCAGCAGAAACTCCTCGCCCTCCTGGGGAGTGTGAATCGGCTGAAAGCTGTCTTTGCCGTATTTTGCATAGTGACCCGAAGTCACATATAGTTCTTTTTGCCCAATGTGGGGAGTTATCACAGGCTCATAGCCATATTTACGCTGGATTTTCTTGAGGAAGTTCTCAAGTCTCTCGCGCAATTGGGCACCTTTTGGCAGCCATAGCGGCAAACCGGCTCCTACCTTTTGCGAAAAGGTAAAAAGTTCGAGTTCCTTCCCTACTTTCCTGTGATCTCTTTCTTTAGCCTGCTCAAGCATTACGAGGTAATCGTCGAGCATTTTCTGCTTTGGAAATGTAATACCGTAGATCCTGGTAAGTTGCCTGCGTTTTTCATCACCTCTCCAGTATGCGCCGGCAATGCTCAGTAATTTAATTGCCTTGATTTGAGAAGTATCGGGCAAGTGTGGCCCGCGACAAAGATCGGTAAAATCCCCCTGCGTATAGAAGGAAATTGTTCCGTCCTCAAGGTCAGATATCAGTTCTGTTTTATATTCGTCTCCTTTTTTGGAGAAAAAGTCAAGTGCTTCCGCTTTGGTTACAAGACTACGCTTATATACTTCGGCTGCCGATGCAAATTCCTTCATCTTGGCCTCAACCTTTGCGAGATCGGCTTCAGTTATTTGTTTGCCTTCACCAGGATCAACATCGTAATAAAACCCATTTTCTATGGCAGGTCCTATTCCGAATTTAATACCTGGAAAAACAGACTGTAAGGCTTGTGCCATAAGGTGGGCAGAGGAATGCCAGAACGCGTGTTTACCTTCCGCATCATCGAATTTATGAAGCTTTAGATCGGCATCCGTCTCAATGGATCTGGTAGCATCCCATATCTCCCCATTAACAGTTGCGGCAACCACTTCACGGGCAAGACTGTTGCTAAGGCTCTTTGCGATATCAAGTGCCGTCACCCCCTTCTCAAACTCTCTTACCGATTTATCAGGAAATGTTATTCTAATCATGATCTGTTCATTCATTTTTAAAACAATTTGCAAAAGTATGGAAAATACTTGGTTATTTAAATATTTCATGCGATAAATTTGATATTAAATTGTTGCTATCAATTGATTTGGCTTTGCATTGAAAAACGTTTTTCAAGATGCCAATACTATAATTGTGAAGCGAAAGCAAATAGCATGACTACACAATTATGTTAACTCTGATTAACATTTTTCAGATATATTTGTTACCTTTGGTAAACATATTTATATCTTTTTAAAAAGTAATTATGGAAATACTTATTGAAAAGCATTTGCAGCGGCTTCTTAATGTTGAGTTAGGTTTTCAACGCAGCCTGACTAAGGAGATTGACTGGAGCAGTCGGTTGATTGCTATCAAAGGTGCGCGGGGTACAGGTAAAACGACTTTACTTCTTCAGCGCATAAAAGAAATATATGGGGACTCGACTATTGCACTTTATGCCTCTCTCGATAATATATGGTTTGCCGATAACCGCATTTATAATATGGCGGACCGGTTTTACAAATCTGGAGGTAAATACCTTTTTCTGGATGAGGTACATAAATATCCGCGCTGGGTGCAGGAGATCAAAAATATCTATGATGATTTTCCAGATCTTAACCTCGTATTTACAGGTTCCTCATTGCTGGAAATATTGAATGCGCGCGCAGACCTTAGTCGCAGGGCAGTGGTTTATAAAATGCAGGGGCTTTCTTTTAGGGAATTCCTTGAAATGGAGACAGGTCAACAGTTTCCAACATTTTCACTTGATGATGTTTTTTCCAATCACATTAAACTTGCGGCAGAGGTAGTTTCAAAACTAAAACCCTTGCAGTACTTCGATCAGTATCTCCGGCAAGGTTATTTTCCATTTTACAGGGAGGGCAAAGCATTGTATCATCAAAGGGTGGAAGAAGTATTGTCGATGATACTGGAAATTGAGTTGCCTCTTATGCGGGGAATCGATGTGCATTATGTCTCAAAGCTTAAGCAATTGTTGCAGGTTCTGGCCGGATCGGTTCCTTTTGTGCCAAACATCAGCAAAATCAGCGAGCGAACTGGTATTGCCAGGCTAACCCTGCTTAAGTACCTTGTGAATCTTGAAGAAGCAGGGATACTTAAACTATTGTATCGGGATTCATCCGGGCTTACAAGGCTTCAGAAACCAGACAAACTCTACCTCGAAAATCCTAATTATATCTATACTTTAGTTCCCGACATGGTAAATAAGGGAAGTTTGAGAGAAACCTTTCTTGTGAACCAGCTCAGATATAAACACAAGGTTGAATATACCGAACCGGGCGATATAATTGTAAACCGGAATCAAACCATTGAAGTAGGCGGTAAGCAAAAGACAAGGCGTCAGATTGCCAATGTGCAAGCCGCATGGATCGCTGCTGACGAAATTGAGTTTGGCAGTGGAAATAAGATCCCGCTTTGGTTGTTTGGGTTTTTGTATTAACTGTTATAATACTAAAGTTAAAAGCAATTCTTTCGTTTTCCTTTAAGATCATATCGGAGAACCTTCTCTACCAATAATGCATTGGCGCAATAATGGATATAATTCCGGACTGTATCCACTCCGGGGGAATCCAAAAAGAAACCGGGAGCATTTCCGCATCCCGGTTTCGTGGTGCATGGTTTAGTTATCTGGTTTTTACCATTTTGATGGTTTTCATAGCAAGCTTTTTGCTCGTTTTTTCTTCCGCTAATACTGTGCAATAATAAATGCCACTTTCGTAGTGAGAAGCCTCCCATGTTGCTTCCCAGTTTCCCGGCTTCACCATTTCATTCATGAGGATTTCAATTTCATTTCCCACAACATCGTATATCTTCATGATGACCCGGCACTCAACCGGCAGACAATAAATGATAGAAGTCGACTCGTTAAATGGATTCGGGTGATTTGGGTGTAAACGGAAACCCTCAAGATTGCCGGGTAATTCTACACCCGTTAAATCCTGACAAACATCTCCTATGCCGTCCAAATTCTCATCCTTCTGATCGGCATTCATTGCTTTCATGCAATTATCAACAGAATTGAGAATCCCATCCCCATCAACGTCCTCGTCGCAGGCATCTCCCTTGCCGTCGGAATCCATATCTGCCTGATCCGGATTATGCGACCATGGGCAATTGTCGGCATTGTTGATAATCCCATCCTTGTCTGTGTCTTCTATTGGGAGAGGAGTTGGATCATCAGCGATCACAAACGACCAGCTAACAGGATCAGAAAGCAGGTTCCCGTACATGTCCTCAACACCCGACAATTTCACATTGAAGGTATCTCCTTCAAATGAGCCTGGAGTGAGGTCAGGGATTATGGTGATGTAGTCTCCGCTACATCCCATGAATGCTGTAACCACTTGGTTCTTAGAAAGATTTGTTACCACGAGATGGGATGGGGCGAATTTTAGACAGTTCACATTCTCGTCGAATAAAGCCATGATCATATCCCCGGTTTCAAGGATAAGGTCGGAGGGTTCCGGCAGGCCAAACAAGTACGGAGCAAGCCTGTCGATTTCTCCTTTTCTGGTTTCAGAATACTGAATTCCAGCGTTGCACTCAAGCAAAGCCCTGATATCGTAGGCTCCATCGCCAAACTGATCGAGCAACAGGGTGCTTTCAGTAAACGATGGCCCAAGGTTGACCTTGTCGATATACGAAATGGTTTGCCAGTTATTGGTGCCGGCAGGTGCCAGTTGAAGCTTGATGAAATCCAGCAAGTCCCTGTCATAGTTATCGATTCTGATCTTAAGCCTGTTTTTATTTGCAGCCGAAATACTCCAGTTTTCCGTGGGAAGAGCTAATCGCACTGTGCTGCAAGGGCTTTTGAAGCGAACATCCAGATACACGGAATCAGCTATTGCAGGATCGCCGCATCTGGAAACGAGTGTAAACAGTAGGTTTTCATAGTCGAAGGCTTCCGGTCCTCTTCGAACCGTAACCGTAGCTTCCTTCACGCTGCCAGCAATCACATAATAGGGTATTGGTATCCCGCCCTGAACCTGGCTTCCTCCTGCCGTGATTATTGCACCATCGGGATTACTGCCCTGATCGAAATACAGATTGTAAATCATATCCTCATCGCTTTGGCTGGTATTGCCCAATGTAAGGTGGAAGACAGCCATCCCGTTGGGATCATCCACATGATCCACATAAATATCAGAAGAAAGACTCACTCCTTCCCTTGGCTGGGTGCCGGGTTCCCATGGACATGAGCTTGCCCCGCTGACCGTTTTAAACATTGGGGTGCCATAAACCTCATCCCCAAGGATATCCACACTGAAATAATCGCTCCCGTCGTTATCGTTCAAAACGAATCCTGTTTTCCGCGCTTCCATCTGCGTTACGTCAGCCCCTACCCCAAACTCCGTTCTGACTTTTATCTCAACTCCGCCGCTCACACCAACACCTCCGATTTCGATTCCTGCCTCAGCAGCAACACTGGCGTCGATATACATCGAGAATGCCAATGCTGTTGACTTTCTTGTGGCAACTTCCTGGAAAGCTTCATAACTGGATCCTGAACTGAAAGAACGGTTTTCAATAAACTTGCCCTGCATCTTCAGGTCATCATTCAGCTTGAGGGTCTGCTGCCATACATCGATCTGATCGCTGTATATTTTTGCAGAGTCGTTTTTATTCAGGGTATAAAAGTTCCTGAGATAGGTAAGCTGTGGTATTAATACATTCCTGATGTGACTGTCGGTGTAGATGAATGTTGTTGCAAATCCGGTTACGCCCATGCTGAGCGAAACCGATTTATCGACCGAGCAGGTTGAGGGGTCATAAGCGATAACGTCGGTAAGTGCATACATTAGGTTAAGAGCCGATCCTGCAAAAACATCACCGGCTTCCCCTGTTATCTGAGGGTTCCCCGAGGTTGAGAACCTTTCACCGTTGGATATGGAAAGAGTAAACTCATCCTGTCGGGAAATGGATGCGCCAATTTCGAGGGATCCCCTTACACTTCCCCATATTTCTGTTTCAAAAGTTACTCCAAACCCGGATTCGAATTTCATACCAGCTTTGACCTCAGCCCAGGTTTTCAAGCTTCCGCTTACCAATGCCGATAAGCGCATGGCTGTTTCGGTGGTTGTGCTTTCTTCGAGATATGAATAGGAAGCATCCCCTGGCGGGTCGCGAAGGATCATAAAGGGAATTTCGGGGGAAACAGTGGTAAATGTCTGTTCCCGAGGCCTGTTACCCACTACCAAAACGTCTAGTGATTTAAGCGTGGATTCAGAGCCAATTGTTGCAATAAAGGTAAGATTCTTGAGATAAGGATCGAAAAGGTTTGGCTCCCCAGGAATGAACGAGTACTCCCCCTTACCTCCCTCGATATAAACCGTGTCGACTCTCTCTGTCTCATTACCTGCATGATTTTGTACAATTACATAACCATTGTTGGCCAAACAACTGTTTTCCCCAAAAATCTCCCTCACCTCAAATTCGAGATTATATTTATATCCCTGCCCGATAACCGGTATATCATCGTAATTACCGCACCCGTATTCAGGGAAGCCTGTTATCAAAAGATCAGGAGCTGAACGATATATCAAATCTATGCTAGCGTTTCCAAAGCTCAGATCCACCTTGGAAGTAGGGAAATACATAACAACGGAAGAGTTTTCAACATCGGGGTTTGTAGAGAAAAATTCCAGGATGCTAAGCTCGTATTCCCTTGCCGGAAGCCTTATTTCGAAGTAGCCGGTAAGGGTATCGGTCATGATAATGGTGTCGTAACAATATATTCCATCTGAACCTGATGTGATGTTCAATTTTGCTCTGCCAATAAACAGGTTACAGGAGGCATTGACGTGCCCACTTAGTTTAAAGCAAGTGGTATCAATGAAGGTGGTTAGAATAGTGTCCGAACTGACAAGGTGTTTTAACTGTGGGGGAGTAAACCCGTGCCCCTCCAGCACCGGTTTGATTGTGTAATTATCGATTTGTCCAACTGAGAATGCAAAAACCCCGTTTTCATCCGTAAGGCCTTCCGGAGTGCTTCGGTCGTTAATATAAATATCGACATTGCTGACGGGGCATTCTCCCCGGTTTCCCGGCTGAATGACTCTTCCCTCAACAGTGAATGCGGAGGTATCGGTAAAAACGATTCCATCGAGCCATGGGGCATCCTTGTATAGTGTTGGCTCTTCATAAACGGGGTCGAAGCCATGGTCGAACCTTGAAGGAACAACCCTGAATTTTGACTGCAGGTAATAATAAATATTCCTGATTTCAAAAGTTCCGGCGGTGTCGGTTAGAGCGCAATAGGTGGTTGTGGTATCTTGAGGAACCTCATCCAGACGCGTGGCGCAGACTTTAATATTTTTCACCCCCTGTCCTGTCGGCGAAAGCACTTTGCCTTTGATACGGCCATTGGGAAGTAATTTACCCCATGCTGTATCAGGAAAAAAGCCTTCTTCAGGATATGGTCTCAGGATATATCGGTACATGTATCCCGGGAGAAGTGAAGAGCTCTCATCGGGGTAGTTATTCGAAGAATTGTCGATCTGCACAGGGATCGTAGTTGTTTTGTCATTTGCTTCATCGTAGCGGTCGATCTTATAAAAGGTTAAACTGCTTCCACTTTTCCCGGGAATACCTTTAAGGCTGCTCCAGTTAAGATTGATAGCTGAAGGTTGGTCGTCCGATGCCTTAAGGTTCATTCCAAAAGTGGTTCCCAAAACAGAAACCCCGGCTGAAATATGTGTGTAAGCCTCATTATCCGGCCAAATTGTGGATATGGTGTAGGTATGGGACTCGGCTGGTCCGACGAGCATATCAGAATAGGTTCTCTGCCCGTTGAAGACTTTAGCGATCTCAAGACCATCCCGTAAGATAATATATCCGTGTTCAGCATCCGGGATATCGGTAGTTTTATCCCAGGAAAGGTCGATACGGTAATCATACTTCGCTTGAGAAGCAATGGGAGAAATTGGCGGCCTGATATGGGAAGTCCAATAGTAGCTATTTCCGTTACTGTGCCAGTTGGCACCACAATTGGAAAGACATCCAAAAATAAAATAATTATGTCCTCCTCCCTCATAGCAGATATTGTTGTAGGTTCCTGAGCGCCCTGGGCCTATACCAACTCTGCAGCCATATGCAGAATATGTTGCACCCGGAAACACACCCGGCCAATATGCTGTTCCATCAATAGTTAAAAGCACATTGTAATGGCCATTGCTACAATCGCACTGGAAATAAAACCCTGACCATTTGAAATACATATAGTAATCGCTGTAATAGCTGCCGTTCCAACAGTCGGCGTAACTATACGCAGCCTGTGCTGATTTCTTGCCGAAAGTTACGGAATCGGGACGGTAGGGTTCATTAGGCAGGGGCGTGGCCGGTTCCTGAGCAATCACCGATGAAGAGAAAAAAAGGAGAGAACAAAGAATTAGTTGAAACAAAGTTGTGCGCGAAAATCGCGGGTTTAAGGAAATTTTGTTCATTCGGAAAAGATTTTTGAGATAGAAATAACAAGGAGAATTTGAATCCAGCGCAAGATTCAAGGATAAGAGGATAAAGGAGATTTCATTGTTTCACATGGGCTGTGAGCCTTAAAATCAGCATGCGAAACAGTTCAACTGGAGTCGAAACCTATCTGTTAATAAAATAACGCTATTCTGAGGATTTAAACAAAGCTTTTGACAAAAAGTAATTTTCTTTACGTAGACCGACCCCCAACCCTGCTTTAAAAAAACAGCATTGTTATAAGTCATTATCTTAATTCGAACAATATTTTATATTAATTGCTTTCGACGATACGAGCTATTGCAAATATTCCCTGAACAACATTTTTCTTGTTTTTGTATAAAGATGCATTAAAAGAAACTTTTATGATTGCGCCATATTTCGAAACCAAAGACAATGAATAATTCTTAACCTGCTTTTGGGAAAAAGTTTGTTCGACGCCCATTTCGGCGAGTTTTTTATTTTCAAAAAAATCTGAAAACTTAGATCCAATTATGCTTTCGCGGCTAAAACTTAAATTGACAACAACAGCCTCATTTATATCAGTTAT
>JAIFNN010000201.1 GCA_020047715.1 Bacteroidota bacterium
CACAGGCATTCCGTTGTTGTTTTTCACAACAATGGACTTTATATCGTCAATCGACTTCACAAGGCCTTCTCCCCTGACGAAATAACTTTCATTTACTTTTTCGATATAAGCACCCCCTGCTACGCTGTTGTTTTTTTCCAGTGCATTGAATACCTCAATAATTGAAATATTCATAGAACGCAGCTTTTCTGGATTTACCGCCACCTCGTACTGCTTCAGATAACCTCCCCAGGTATTGATCTCTACCACACCGGCTATACCCGACAGCCTGCGCTTAACAATCCAGTCTTGTATGGTACGGAGATCCATTACGGAGTAGACCGAATCGTACCCGGGTTTTGTATCAAGAATGTATTGGTAGATTTCACCCAACCCGGTTGTGATAGGTCCCATTTCAGGCGTTCCGAATCCCGAAGGAATATTGGCACTGGCCGTTTTGATTTTTTCGGCAATTAATTGTCGTGGGAGATAGGTTCCCATCTTGTCTTCAAAAACTATGGTTACTACCGAAAGTCCGAATTTTGAAACTGAGCGAATTTCTTTGACACCCGGAAGGTTCGCCATTTCGAGTTCAACCGGATAGGTTATGAACTGTTCGACATCCTGGGTCGACAAATCCGAGGAAACAGTAATTACCTGAACCTGATTGTTGGTAATATCGGGTACAGCACCAATGGGAATCTGCGTTAAAGCAAACAATCCAAATCCAACAATTGACAATGTTAATAGAATAACGATCAGCTTGTTTCGGATACTAAAAAGAATGATATTTTCTAACATGGTGACGCTGATTTAAATCGGAATGGGAATTTGAAACGAACCTACAAGGTAAAAAAAACTATAGGCTTCCCAACTAAAACTACATTAACTTTTTACAGATCTTTTTAGACCTTGAAAAAACATTAAGGGGCTATGGTGAGATAAACAGCATTTGGATAGATTATTTCATCAAAACAACTTTTAGATGCAGGTCCAGATTTGCACCTGAGAGCCTCACGATATAAACTCCGCCTGGTAGCCTGTTATTATTGGAATCACTCCCATCCCAATCGAAATAGTATACTCCTGCATCAATGACTTGTTTGGCAAGAATATTCACTGTACGACCCTGAAGGTCATAAACTTCAAGTTTATAGTCACCTGCAACAGGCGCTTCAATCCGGAGACTTGTGTAATCTCTGAAGGGGTTTGGGTAACAATCGAGCGCAAATGCAGCAGAGGCAAAAGTTTCTTTGTCAATCAGGGGGAAGGTGAAATGGTTAAGTACTCCGGGCGAACCTCCATCCGGGCTTGAAATCCAGTTGCTACCATTGTTATTGTCGCTCCAAGCATTGGTAAGCTCAATTGTGGATCCGGTTCCATTTGCATCCGTGGGCCAAGGTTGGTTGGGAGTATAATTAACAAAGTCAATCAGTACACCATCGGCATCGTAAAGGTTTATGTCGTTCCCGTTGCTACCCAAGCCGAAAGGCAAGTTCCCTATTGTGTTCTTCACATCGGGTATCAAAAGCCTGAAGGCTTCCATTTCGCGGCAAATTACAAGGTAGGTGCCAGGGGTCATAATTAAATCGTCATTGAAGGCGAACCCAAGTTCAGGACCGGCTTCGCTGACAACCCAATTCTTGAGGTTTACTGAGGTATTGCCTGCATTGTAGAGCTCAACCCAGTCTTTCGTGTCTTTCTCGGGGGAGGAACTATAATTGATTTCATTTATAACTATTTTATAATCATCGACTCCAGCCTCCGAAAAAACAGCCCTGAGCGTAGCCGATTCCGACATGTTATAATCAATTGAGAGCTCGTTGGAATTCACATTCCCCTCCCATCGTAAAAACGTATATCCAGGTGCAGGAAAAGCCGTTAGTTTAATGGGGATGTTTTTAAAGTACACACCGGAAAAAGGATAGTTTTCCGGAACAATTGAATTAAGCTTTACAGCACCCGTACCCGGCGCGCTTATTTCCACAGAAATGTCAAGTTTACCGGGCGAGCCAAGTTTCGCATTCAGGAAATTCCTCATATATGCGGGCCGAGCGTTGGCAAAAGACTTGATTGCTGTATAATTATTCAACCAGTTGGAATAGCTTTGTCCCCAGCGTATCATTTGATCGTTGATTTCGGGCTGGAAAATCTGCCTGAGTGAATCAATGACCGCAATAATTTTTTCGGGAGTGAAATTGGTATTCATACGGTCGGCAAACTGGTTTGCAAATTCGGCTCTGAATCCCGGGTTCGACATCATTCTTCTGAAAAGCAGTGTGGACCAGGTCGGGTTGGGCCAATCCGGATAATTAGGTTCCAGTGCAAATTCAAGCGTATTAAAAGCATAAGCACCGCCATCCCAAATTCCCCAGCCAAAGTCAGTGTCGTAAATAATCCAGCGCCACAAACTTCCCGGAGTGTTCGTATTCCAGAATTTTATGTTATTCCCAGGCCAGTCTTTGTTATTAATGTAGATTTGGGTAAGTTGATACTGTATATAGTTGTTCACATCGATCTTACCGCTGACTCCAAGGTAATTCGCCTCGCTCTCAAGAGTATGCGTGTTGAGATAGCTGATCATTTGCTGGTACGCAATGTTGGATCCATCGACAACTGTTCCATTTCCCTCTAAAAGATTGATGTTATCGGGATTCACGAAATGGTTTTCGGCAAGGAAATTGACATTCACTTTCTCGCGCATGTTAAGAATCCCCCAATATTCCCCGTTGATATACAGAATCGTGGGTTGAAAAGCCTGGCGGTCCATATCCATGTCTTTCACAAGGCTGGAGGTCAGTCCATCCCTCATAAATGCCTGTGCCCAATCATTACCTGCATTTCTGAGAACGAGAGATTCAAATACTTCAATGGGTTTATCCTTGAAAAAACGGTATTCAAAAGAACTCTTCCCATATTCCCGGCGGGCGAACAGGGAAATTGACTTTTGGGGATTCGCGCGCGACCATGCCCCGAAAATCTTAATACCAACACCCTGATCAATCTGTTTAACCCCATCAACATCATACAATTCCATGTGCGCAGGACGCTCCCAGTCTTCCCAGAAATTCGCACCAAAATTCGGATTCTCAGTGGAAGCATTTGGGCCCAACTCATAAATGCCAGTATTGTAATCAAAAAGGTTTGAGGGCTTCGTACTCAGGCAAACAACAGGCATGGTATGTTGCCTGGTGATATAGGTGTTGGTGAAGACCATCCCGGGAAGTTTTTGGGAATTTATAGATCTTGCCCTGAGAACGGTGTTTTTCGAAAGCGGGATTGGATTTTTATAAAGCATCGAGCTGGTGGAAGGCTCGGATCCGTCGGTGGTAAAATAGATTGAATCAACCGGGTCGGGGGTGGAGAGTTGTATTTCCAATCCCCTGGGAAAATAGCCCCCCTGAAATGAAAAACTAACGGTATCGCTCGACAATACATCATAAGCTTTGCTGCCATTGGCTGCCCCGGGTGTGGGATCAGAAAAGTAGAACCAAGGAGCGTCGCCATCGGGTTTGCGCCCATAGGAAATGTTTGCCAGCAAAGGAATTGCAGCCACTGAATCGATAAACGAGGAATCAGGACGGGAGAGTATCAGTGTTTCCCCTTCACTGCTTATTTTAAACCCAGTGTGCAGATAGCTGCTTCCAAGCTGAATGTAGGGAGGCAGACTGCTGGTATAACCTGTGCCGGACATACCCAGGCTCAACATGGGAATCAAACTAAGATCTGAAGAACCTGCATTTGTATTGTGTCCCTGAATTGCCAAAACATTGATTCCCTGAACCAGAAAGTTCTGAGGGTCGTCGATCTTGAAATTTTCCGGTAATCCGCCCTGGTACATTGATGCTTCCCTTTGCAAGCTCCCTGTACCAACATTGTAAGGCACAAAGGTTCCGGCAGCTCCGAGGTTGCTCCTGGCAATCTCATGCCCGTTGACATAGGCAACAAAACCGTCGTCGTAGTCAATGCTAAGCACCAGTTGCTCAATATCCTGAAGGTTGGAAATGGTGAATTCCTTTCGAATAAAAACACTTATTGTGCTGTTTACAACCGTTGCGTCGTCGTTATCCCCATATCCAAACCCACTGTTACCGGTTTTCCAGTTTGTGGCATCGTAGCCGGTATTTTTCCAAGCATTACCAAGGTCTGATATGGGCACAATATATTTCCAATTGGAACCTTTCGGGATGATTGTCTGGTAGGTCAGGGGGAGCTGGTTGCGATTTTTGCCCGACGCGAAAATCAGGAGGTACGAATCAGGCTTTATGCTAACTGCCGGTAAAATCCACTTCGACAAATACGCAGGATTATCCGAGAGCAAGTAACCATCGAGATTTACATCTGAATCAGAATTGTTGTACAACTCGATCCAGTCGGGATTATCGCCATCTTCATCAACGATTACATTAAGGTTTGAAGAACAGAATTCATTTATAACTATTTGGGGGAAAACCTGCTGCGACAGGATCAAAGCCAAAGAGAGTGTAAGGAAGAGGCGCATAGACCGACGGTTTGAAGCAAAGTAATTTGAGGGCCGCAAGTTACTGAAAATTACGAAGCATTTCAATCAAAAATTACTAAGAGGGTAATGCTTTATTTATTTGCCGACCGCCTTACATCGATAAAACTTTTCACAAATATGATTAGTGCTTCCAGAGATGAGAGCATCATTACTGCCACCCTTGCGATCCCAAGCGTATCGGATCTTCCTATAGCACCTGTAAGGGGCTTGATCAGACCAACCAGCAAAACAAAAGTTAGCACAACGGCTATATGGGCCAGCACTTTATTGCCATTTTTAAAACCAGGGGTAATAGCCAGCAGAACGATCCCGCCAAACACAGGTATCAAAGCAGTGAGGGAAGGCTTAAGAGACGTGAAGTAGGCCCAGCTTCCAAGAATTATCAGGATCAGGGCATTAACAAAGTTTATTAGATAAGGTTTCATTGCTATTGTTTCACAAGCTAACAGAGATCAACCAAATTGGTTCAAAATTCAGATTTTTTTTCTGTCAGGCAGGTTGAAGTGAAGCATATTTCTAAAATTTATTCTTATCAGGGGGAAACAACTGGTCCAGTAAAGATCTTTTTTCCGGGGGATTTCCCATCAGAACATTAAAGTTGTTACGAGCAGTAAAATTATCATCCCAAAGTTCGATTGCCTGCTTATAGCATTCTACAGCCTCGTTCTGCAGGTACTGGTGGCGCTTCGCAATTCCCAGGTTTGTATACGAAACAGAAAGTCGCCTTTTCATTTCTTTCTGAGCCAGAACAAAATCTTCAACCCGCTTTTTCAATATTACTTTTGAGTCCGAATTACTGAGTGCCTGATCATGCTGACTGAAACAGGGCATTAGAATTTTCGCAATGCTGTCGGCCGGAATTGATTCATATTTATTTAGCCAAGTTTTGTATATTCTGATGGATGAGTCTATACTTTCGCAAGCGAAACTAAGAAGTTTCTGTTGCTCAGCGCTGTCTGTCACCTCATACAATGCCATGCTGAGAAAAGCTGAACCTCGGTTGTTAAAGACTATTCCTGTTTCAAATGAACCGCGATAGCAAGGAACGCTTGTAAATACAGCTTCAATGGTATCCAATAAAAGCAACGCAGAAGAGTAATCCAATTCAGACATAAGTAAATCAAAGCGCTGAAACATGAATTTGGTCTCAACAACCCTTGGGTCTTCTGCTTTGTTTTTGCTGCTGTAATATAAGTATGCAACAGCAAAGCTGCACAAGGCGATTGCAACTAATGCGAATAGCAGGATTTTAGTGGTTCTGGGGATTTTAAACAAGTTGAAATGTTCTTAAAAATTATTTTTCAGGAAAGCAATAGCTACCTGTTTGATTTGGTCAATTTGATTTAATTGTTTACTTGATGGAAATATCCAACTTTAGTCCTAATCTGGTCTCGACAATTTTTCTCAATGTAGCAATTTCCAAATCAGAACGGTCATTCTCGATTCGCGAAATATAAGTTCTGGAGGTACCACTTTTCAAGGCTAAATCCTGTTGTATCAACCCACTTTTAATTCTTGCCTCCCTTACAATCCTACCTGGTTTTATTGAAAGATCTGATTTTTTTGGTTAGGATCTTCAATTGTCCTGAAATATTCAAGCCAACCTAACTGTGCACCTTTTCCACAAGAAACTTTTTGATTTCCAACGGGGTTGGTTCAGTGAATTTCGAGACAATAATATTGGTAAGAATAGACAGCGGAGCTCCTATCCAGGCAAAATACCAAACATTCAACCAATACTCAACAAAGGCTTGACCAGGTAACTGGTTTCCTGTTTTAGCCACGATGAAGTAGGTAAGTGAAATCATTGAGACGGTAATTCCCACCGTCATACCGGCAATGCCCCCTGCCTTGTTTGAACCGCTCCACCATATCCCCAGAAGGAACAAGGGGAAAATTGTGCAAGCGGCCATGGAGAAGGCTACAGCCACCAACTGTGCAATCATTCCAAGTTTCAGCATAGCAACAATCCCTACAACCACCCCCATCAGAATGGTGCCAAAACGGGCCATTCTCAGCTGAGCTTTCGGACTTGCAGCGGGATTGAATATCTTCACATATAAATCGTGGGAGAAAGCAGAAGATCCGGCAACCAGCAAACCGGAAATAGTTGAAAATGCTGCAGAAACGGCCCCTGCTGCCAACAATCCCACAACCAAAGGTGGAATATTGCCCAATTGGGCGGTATATACAACAATTGCATCAGAAGCCAGTTTTCCTACTTCCGGATCGGATGAAAGAATTTTTCCGAAAACCGAATATATCGGGGTACTCCAATAAAGCACACAAATAAAAAACAAACCCCAAACGCATGATAAACGGGCATCCCTGATAGTGGGAGTAATATAAAATCTTTGCAAAACATGAGGTAATCCTGCAGTTCCCACCATAAGTGAAAAACAAATAGCCATCCATTGAAATGCTGTACTTCCTGTGGCAGGATCCCACGGCATCGCAAATTCAGGACTTGCAACAATTGAAAAATTATGTCCATAGGCATTAATAAGTGCCACTCCATCGCTTATATTTGGAGCCGGGATGCCCTGCACTATGTCTGTTACAATAGAACCATATCCAAACTGAGGAATCAGCCAGAAATAGTCGAATTTGTATGTAAGCAAGAAAGTGGGTATCATGAAAGCAATTATCAATATGATATATTGTATAACCATATTCTTTGTTGCCCCTATCATTCCGGAAATCATGGTATAAAAAATAACAACTGAAGCACCGATAATTACCGACCATGTATAGTTAATCCCCAGTATCCATTTAAACATTAAGCCTACCCCACCAAATTGGCCAACGCAATAGGCGAAAGATATAAGGATGGTAAAAACAGCACTGGTTGCCCTTAATCCCTGTGAATAATAACGATCGCCGATAAAGTCGGAGGCTGTGAATTTTCCGTATTTACGTATCTGGCCTGCCATTAAAACCAACAGGAGCACATATCCTCCCGTCCATCCTACAACATAAGCCAGACCGTTGTATCCTGTAACATACATCATTCCTGACAATCCTAAGAAGGAGGCAGCACTCATCCAATTTGCACCGATGGCCATACCCGAGCTTACATTGGATATTTTTCGTCCTGCGGCATAATAATCGGTAGTGTCTTTTGCCCTGGAAAGGAATCCGACAAAAACGAAAATGAATAATACTGTGATTAAAATAATTGCAGGCCCCAATTTAAAACTGCCCTCAAGCTGTGTTAAACTGCCTGCAAAGCTCAAGGCTGGGATTGAAAGTATGCTGGTGGAAAGAAATATCTTTTTCATGTTTTTCGAAATATTGGAATAAATACCGGATTACTCTTTTATTGAAAACTTCTTTTGCAACTGGGTGATTCTGATGCTGTAGAACAAACAAAGTCCGACAAAGAGAATTAAAAGAAACTCTGATGAGTAAAAATAATGAAAGGGGAATCCTATAAATATCGTGTCTGTAAGAACTGATTGATTGTGCGTAAGATAGATTTTCATATCAGACTGTAAAGCCTTCGTTTCTTCAGACGTAAGCTCAGCGCTAACAGGGTTTAAGCAATATGGGAGTATTGACGCTTTTAAATTTGAAGGATCTTTTCCCGTAGTTTCATTGGCAATCGCATTAATTGCAGCCTTAGTTCCTTTCAGCTGTTCCTGAAGCTTAATGTATTCTGAGTCGTCAGCCTTAACAAGCATCTCTCTCGTTGCATGCAATTCTTTTACATAGGAGGAAAGCAGAGTTCTGTTGGAATCGCCAATCATGCTGAAAACAGTATATGTTATCGCCTTATTAAGCAAAAGCTTACTTTCAGTCTTCACTGACGATTTGCCTGCAACAGCTATTAATGAATTTACATATACCCCTTTTTCATCTTCAGTGGCATTTCCCGATACAACATTTTCCCAAACCGATTCGAATTTCAAAAGAGTCTCCTCAGAAGTTGGCTTCTGAAGTGCAAGCAAAAGAAGCTGAAACCCAAAAATTGCTACAACCCAGATCAATAAAAGGGAAAGAATTAAGTTCCTGTTTCTTTTATTGTATTCACTGCCCGGTTTAAAAAGGCTGAACGAATAATCCTTGTCTGATGCTTCCATTTTATTCTCCATTGTTAATTTATTAACAGCTAAAATTATCTATTATGGAAAATAATCTTACATTTATTTTCTTGATTGATAACATTGCTGGAGATCAACTAATTTTCAGATTTAATCAAAATTGTATATGCGACAAATTCCGAATGAAAGCTGTGAAACCTGCAGCTTGAAATGTGATATTTACCTTACAGCCAGGGAAATGAACATTGAGAACGAGCTTAAGCCGATTCAGATTATCTATAAAAAGTACGAGACAATTTGCCGGCAGAACGCAGGGGTTACTTGCGCCAGCATCCTGATTGAGGGGAACGCAAAAATGTATATTGAGGGCATAAACAGAAAAAATATAATTCTGAATATTTTAATACCATCGAACTATATCGGGTTGACATCGGTTTTTGGCTCTCCAAGTTATTCGTATAATGTTGCCGCGTTGAATGAGTGTAAGACCTGTCAGGTAGACATTGAAATGGTTAAAATGATGTATTTTAACAATCATAATTTTCTTTTGAAATTGAATAATGCCTTTGGAAATTCGGTTTCAGTTATTATGAAGAAACTGATTTCCTTAAACCAGAAGCAATTGAGGGGAAAGGTTGCCGACAGTCTTTTGTATCTGTCGACTCTTTATGAATCGAAGAAGTTCGCACTTACAATAACCCGGAAAGAACTTGGTGAGTTATCGGCTATTTCTGAAGAGAATGCTGTACGTGTGTTAACTGAGTTCAAAAATGAAGGTGTTATTGATATGAACGGGAAGGAAATAGTATTGATTAACACCGGATTGTTAGAAACGATAAGCAACGTGGGTTGATCAGATTCCAAGATGACCTCCCATGAAACTCGCACTTAAATTATCCTGATAGGAGTTAATCTGACTGAATACCTTCCTGAGAATCAACTGCTCCATTTCACTTAGTTTTTTCGGCTCTAAATTGTTGCTGGTTTCCGCTTTCAAATCAATCTGACTTATTTGATGACGGATGCGTAGCAGCATCAGGAAATTAAAATGAAAAATTAATTCATCGCAGGTCTCCGGACTTAAAACCTTCAGATTCTTTAATTTAATTATCCGCTCCACAGTTCCCGTTGTTCTGATATTGTTATGCAAAGCATAAATCCGCGCAAACATAATTACCGGTGCCAGTGAATGTTTAATATCAATGGTTTCTGAGCTTTTTCCGGAAGTTTCAGTAACAATATTTCCAAAGACATTTATTGGAGGCTTAAAAGCCAGCAAGGATTGGGCAAGCATATAAAAAAAGGCCGACCTTCCCTGTAATTCATGGAAAACATGTTCTTCAAGTTCATTAAACAGTTCCTGTTTACCAAAAATCATTCGTAAATCAAAAAATACAGATATATTGAGAATATTTTGAGGATCAGAATTTACAATCCAGTCATTGAAATACTCCTTCCAAATGCTAATAGGTTGGCACCATTTGGAATTATCGGCCATATAGGCTCCTTTACATAAGGGGAGTCCGGATTCATCGAGGTTCCGGCAAACCATAGCAGCCAAGCTATGAAAATATTCATATTGTATTTCCAGAGGAATCGAAGGGTCATCCTGGAATATAATTGCATTGTCCTGATCTGAATTGAATACCGGTTCTTCCCGTCCTTCACTTCCAATTACAACGAATACGAAAGGAACAGGAGGCTCACCCAACTCATTGATTGCATTCTGAATAATTTTTCTGCTAATAGCATCGCTAAACATTGAAATTGTTCTGGTAAGCGATTGCGCATTAACAACCTCATTAAGCATGGTTTTAATAAGGAAAGGTATTTCTTTCCTGTAAAATCCCAGGTCGTTATTATCATTACTTTTTTCAATGGCAGCATACAAAACCTCAGCAGGATCAAGAAAAACGCCAAACAAATCGATCTTTTCCAAAACGCCGGCAATCTCATCCATCTTGTTTTTAATTACAAGCAGGGCTACCCCCTTTACTTCCATTAATGATGCGGCTTCAGCAATCCGGGCCTGTTCACTAACGATAACTACAGGGGAATTCATAAATTGAGAAGCATTGGCCTCCAGGTTAAAAACATCATTAAATACCCATCCGATCATATCACTTCGGGTAATCAGACCTGCACATTTCTGGTCCTTCATCAACAATACATATGATGAAGCATGTTGATTCATAATTTCAAGCGCTTGCCTTAAAGAAACATCAGCAGGGCAAGAAATTGCCGGCTTGCAATACTCGCTTACGGTTTGATTGTTGGTAACAGCAATTTTCGCAAAGTACCTTGAAATATTTTGAAGGCGTGATTTAAGCTCATCGAGTTCCGATTTAAGTGAACGATGCTCACTTGTATCCCTGAATGTAAGAAGAAGTCCGGCTTTTTCGGCGAAGCGGACAGGCAAAATTGTCAACACAGCCTCAGCGACAGTACCGTCTTTTTTTCTTAGCTCAATTTCATGACGGGTCTCGTTTTTTATGTCGTCGAAAATCAACTTCTTTTCAGTAGATAGTATTTCTTCGGGATGGAGTCTCGAAAACTCTTCCGGATTATACTGAAGCCAATTCTGAATAAACGTATTGGAATAAGCAATTTTTGAATTGAGAAGAAGCACAATGCCCTCGGTAGAAGATTCAAGCAAAGACTTATACTTTTCTTTGGATTCGAGAAGTTGAGCTTCAACCTTGAGTCTCACATTTTCTATTGCAAGGCTCTGGATTGTAATAAAAATAATGATCAGTGAAATAATCAGCGTAATTCCCAATAATATCAGAATTAATTTTCTGGTAAAAGAGGATATTTCTTCCTGTACGTCATCAAGGTAAATTCCTGTTCCTATAATCCAATTCCATGGCTCGTATTTTTTTACAAAACTCAGTTTGGGAACAATATGGGTTGAATCGTCCTTTAACTGCCATTTATAACTGATAAATCCTTCCCCTGAACTCTTTGCGATTTCAACTGCTTCCATAAAAAGCCTTTTCCCGTCGGGATCTGCGAAATCCTGCAGGCTTTTCCCCGTTAATTCATGCACATAAGGATGCATTACCATGGATGGTGTGAGATCGGTAATCCAAAAATAATCTTTCTTGTCGGGCCCGTACCTAAGGGCTTCAATCTCGGCAATTGCCTTTTTCTGCGCCTCGTCAAAAGATATCAGTAAGTTGGATTCATCCATGTGATATTTGTCCAATATGCTCCATGCTGTGTTTGTAAGTTCATGCAGCATAGTCTGCTTTTGAAGCATAGCATTTTTTTCAAATGTTGGGATGATAAATGCAAAAACGGAGACAATAAAAAGCAATATTGCCAGCATTGCGGGCAGAACTATTTTCTGAAAGAAACTTGCTTTGAAGAATAGATTCATAAAATAAATCTGCGATTTGTATTTAAAGACAAAACGTTTATCGAAAAATCCAAACTGTTCAGTATTGCAAAACCATTCACCTGATTGTTGTCGCCAATAGCTGGTATGGTAAGGCAACAATACTTGTTTTTCAGTTTCTTCTCCCCATACGAATAATACATAAAACCCTGAAAAAGCTTAGACATAATACTTTCCTCAGGGTCGTAACTGATACCCATTCCTTCCATATGCATGTGCCCGCAGATACTTAGTTCATAACCATTTTGCTTCTGATAGCGAAAATGGTCCCTGAGATTTATCCCTGCACCATTAAATGTAGATACATACGCGCTGAAATTCGGATAGAGAAAATGTGAAAACAGAACTTTCCGATCACCATAATCTTTAATTGCAATTTCGGGCAAAGACCTGAGGTACTCTGCATCATTATCGGAAAGGATTAAGGGATGGTCATCGGAATAGTTCCATACTTTTCCCTGCGACACTTCCATTTTTTCTTCCGGTGAGAGGTTATACCAATTGTCGGGGAATTTGAATCCTGAACTGAATTTCGGAATTTTTTTCAGATGGAACATATCATGATTTCCCAGAAGAACCGTACTGCAATTATTTCTGATTAGATTAATACATTCCGAAGCATTTTTGGTATCTTCATAGGTGGCTCTCATAAAGGGATAGCCAAGAATATCGCCAAGGCATACGATATGATCGCACTTTTCGAGTTCAATCATTTTCAAGGCCTTTTTGAGGCTTATGATATCTTCATGTATATCGGCTATGACAGCTATTTTCAATTTTTCAATCTTTAAAAAGAGTTCATATTTATACAAGAAATACCCTGAAATCCGGCAGATCCTGATCAGGGAAAAAACCTATTCATCAGCATGTGATCAATACTTCCATTCTGGGTATGACAGCTGATGCATGACACTCCTTTTTTTGTTGCACTTTCCAGAACCTTTCCGGATGAATCCACATAACCCCATACCCAGCCATCTTTGTCGGCATATTCGGAGCTGGTATTCTTAAGTAAAATTGCATATTGATACAATGCTGATTCATCACTGTACAATTCTTTTACTACTAATGACTCCTCCGGAAAAATAGCGTTATCTAAAATTTTACCGTCTTCATTAAGTTGTGTTGCTGCGACAGAATTATAGCGGGTTCTGAGAAATGGAGCAGTATGACCGCTTCCGGAACTTCTTCCAAGCAAAGCTTCAGAATTATTATACCAGACAAATCCTTCAGTAGCAATTGCCATTTCATAGAGCTCTTTGTCCGTTTTGTTTACTTCATCCTCCTTATCACAGGAGATCGTCATTACTATTCCAACAAATAATAATACGAATATCGTTCTACCAATTTTCATCTTCATCGCTCTTCAATAATAATTTCCGGAAAAAATTGACAATAGCACCCTTTGCATTTGTTTCAGCACTATCCTTTTAATAGACAGATTTACAAACTATTAGGTTTCAAAACTCAAATTCAAAGAAACAAGATCCTTAAGTTGAAGTGGCTCATTGCTTAATTTTTTAAGTATAATTCGATGCTTTTCGAAATTATCTACTTGAGATAGCCTTTGACAAGTTCGACCAACTTCTTGGAATTAATCGGCTTGGTAATATAGTTGTCAAAACAATTCCCGCTGTACTTCTCGATTTCCGACTCAAGGGCATATGCCGATTGTGCAATTATCGGAACTTCCGGGCAAAGCAGTTTTATCTCCTTTGCGGCTGCATGCCCATCCTTTTTCGGCATTTTTATATCCATGAGAATAAGGCATATCTCAGGGTTTTTCTTAAACATTTCGATCACCTCAATTCCATCTTTGGCGTGAATCAGTGTAACATCCAAATCGCTTAGCAATTCCTCTATCAGGAAAAAATTGAATTCCTCATCCTCTGCAACAAGAATGGTTTTGGAATTCCTTTTCACGCATCCAGATATATCCGGTTTATCCATTTCCATGACTTGCTTATAAGGTATGGTAAAATAAAACGCCGATCCTTTTTCCGGTTCTGAATTTACCCGGATTTCCCCTCCTAATAATTCCACAAAGCCCTTTGAAATGGAGAGTCCTAAGCCAGCTCCTCCATACTTTTTACTAATTGACAAGTCGGCCTGGCGAAAGCGGTCAAAAATCTTTTCCTGCAACTCCGGCCTGATGCCAATGCCGCTGTCTTTAACAAAAAATTCAAGTATTGAAGCCCCTCCTTTTTCCACTTTTAATTCATACCCAAATTCAATAAAGCCTTCATGAGTAAACTTCAGGGCATTGGCAATCAGGTTTGATAAAATTTGAGTAAGCTTGGTTTTATCAGTATAAATTTCAGACTCTTTAACCGGCAGCCCCTGCTTTGCGAGAAGCGAAACCTTCTGGCTAACTACCTGTGGCATAAATATGGAGAGCAACTCATCAATAATGCTGCTAATACAAACTGCTGAAACATTCACTTTTTCCTGTTTTGTTTCAAGGGATGATATGGCAAGAATATCGGCAACGACAGAAAGTAATTGGTTACTACTGTTTTGAATAAT
>JAIFNN010000097.1:0-3867 GCA_020047715.1 Bacteroidota bacterium
TTAATAGGTCCCATTAACGGTGAGATCAACATGGCTCCGATAATTACAGCTGTTGAGTTCATATTTAGGCCAACAGAAGCCACAATAATTGCGAACACAAGAATCCAAAGGTTTGTGCCCTTAAATACAATATCTTTTGTTATTGACTCATGAATTTTCTCAAAGTCATCAAGCTCGCTCTCAAGTTTTATGTAGCTCAGGAGTTTATGAAGGTATTCTCTTTGTTTCATGTTAAAGATTTAGCTTAAAATGGTAGTGACACTTGAGTCCACACTTAAAACAGGAAGTTCAAATAAAAATCAAAAAAAACAAAGAAATCGTAACAGAGTCTTTTCCAGTGTTAAACCGCTTGAAACGTAAATATAGCAAAAAAAATATTCGGCTGCCAAATGTTGCGATGGAGATTTCAATGAAGGGGGAATTCTATTTCGTGGGATAGGTTCACATGAGCCGCTTAATTAAGTTGGGAGTCAAGCGATTTGTTCACAACTGTTGCAATTGAATTAAAGCGATAAGCCCCGGCTACAAGCCAATTTTATTCTCGCTCTTTTCCACAATCGAAGCAACCACAACATCGCCGGTAACATTAACGACCGTGCGCAGCATATCGAGAAGGCGATCAACCCCAAGAATCAGGGCAAGTCCTTCAACCGGTATACCAACGGAATTCAGAACAATAATAAGCATTACAATACTGCCACCGGGTATTCCCGGGCTTCCTATCGATGAAAGCAACGCAGTGAGAACTATCATCAATTGCTGTGTGAAGGTAAGGTCGATACCAAATACCTGGGCAATAAAAACGGCTGCCACTGCCTGGTAAAGACTTGTACCATCCATATTTACTGTTACCCCTACTGGTAATACAAAATTAGCCACCTCCTTTGAGACACCAAATTCAACAACACATTGCCTAAGGTTTACCGGGAGGGTTGCTGCGCTTGAACTTGTGGAGAAAGCTACCAGCTGAGAAGGTAGGATAGCCTTTAGAAAAGCCATATACTTCATCCCGGTGACAAGACGAATCAGCAAGGGATAGACCATGAGTAAAAGAAACAAAAGTCCGATTATTACAGTAATCATATACATACCCAGGGCAATAAAGATCTCCTTATCCCCTGAGAAATCAACCACAAGAGCAGCCATAAGTGCAAAAACCCCATAGGGAGCAGCTTTCATGATAATGTCAACAATTTTAAGAATTATATCATTTAGTCCCTCGAAAAAACCATAAACAACATGGGTCTTTGATTCAGGAAGTAAAACCATACCTATTGCAAACAAAACAGCAACAAAGATTATCTGAAGCATATTTGAATTCTTGCTTGCCGAAGTAATTATGTTTTCCGGAACAATTTCAACAATAAAACTTAAAGGTGATTCATCTTTTATTTTCTCGGCACTTTGTTGCTTTTCTTCAACAGTGTTGCTGAATTTACTGCTATACTCCGCTTTTTTTTCGGTGGGAAACACATCACCGGGTTTAATTGAATTCACTAAAACAAGTCCTACGCAAATTGCGAAAACCGTAGTAACCAAGTAAATTACAATTGTCTTCAACCCGATTCTCCTGAACTTTGAAATATCCTTCAAGCTTGTTATTCCCTTTACCAGAGAAACAAAAACCAAAGGAACGGCTACTAGCTTAAGCAGGTTTAAAAAGATTGTTCCCCAGGGTTTTATCCAATCATTTGTGAAACTCTCCCATTCAAGCCAAACTGCAAAGATCCCAAACACAAGCCCAAAGCTCATTCCAAGCAGTATGTTAAGCCAAACCGGAAATTTTCTCATTCTGTTCAGTTCAGTTTAAAAATTGTCATCCAGATTATTTAAGTATTCCTTCAATCTCATCCATGTTCCATTTGCTAAAACAGGGACTTCCTCCAGTGGCTTTCCTTCACGGTAGGAATTAATATAATCGGCACGTCTCTGCGATTCCGGATGTGTGCTGATCCATTCCAAATGGGTCTCAATATCCGGCTGGGTTTCTGAAAGTCGCGATAAAAAATTCGCGAAATGAATGGGCTCAATTCCAGCATTTATAAGGTAATCCACTGCCCTCAAATCTGCTTCCTTCTCCAATTTCCGGTCATAAGCTGTCGACGACAAAAGCTTTGCCGCCTCCTTAACAATTTCGCCCCCGCTATTCCCTGTGGACATGGAAATCAACACCGATAAACCGACCTCTTTGACAAGCTTTTTCATCACATGCTCCATTTCTATATGTGCCAACTCATGTGCAATAACCCCGGAGAGTTCAGATTCGTTTTCAGCTGAGTTTATCAATCCGCTGTAAAGCACAAGGTGATTTCCGGGGAGGGCAAATGCATTTACCTCCGCGTTTGATACAATATGCAATTCCACCTGATCGCGATAAATGTCGTTGGAAGCACAAACTCTTGTGAGCAGGCTGTCGACAGTGTTGAAGATTTCACTGTCTTTGATTTCCTTTTCGGAATGGTTAAACCAGTCCCAGATAGTCTTTCCCAATTTCTCCTCAGTTGCCTTGGTAAGCTTTTCTACCTTAAAAATGCTCATCCAGTTAACCTCGCTAAGCGCAAACCAGGTAAACAGGAATACAGCTACCATGCCAGTTCCTTGAATAATAAGTTTTCTCATGTTAAGGCTTACAGATTAAATTTGTTAAATCGCCATAGAACCACCACTCAACATGAACCCCTTTCCGGGCTTTGATTGCTGTGAATATGGTTCCCAGAAACTCAGCAGCGTTAAATAGCAGGATGGTGAAAAGGTATGCGATATATTGATTGCTTATGGACTCATATCCAAGAATTACCGAAATGGTCCACCAGAATCCAACCGTGTTTACAAGGAAAACGCTAAACTGCGACAAAAGTGCCTGCATGCAATGCCACCTTACATAATAGGTTCCTTTTCGGTTCCCAACATAAAAAGCCAGGGTTGCTATAAGGTTTATTATGGGGAAGGGCAAGCCACCAATAATAGCTACCAGCGACATCACATAGGAGTTGGAAGCCTTTTCCAACTCATGTTCCCCTGGTTCATACACAAATCTCTTTATTGAAATCATACAGCTTTAATTATGTTCCATATCCAGTTTCCAATAATAAGCAATATAGCAGGAATTGCCACCCAGCTTTTCTGAAAAACCTTTTCGGTATTTTTGTAAAACCGGAATAAAGAGTCTCTCTTTGAAACCAAGTCGAATGCAATCCAAAACGGAGCGAGCAGCATGATGGCGGCCACAATAAGTCCCAATGGGTTCGAGTACAATGAGCTGAAAAACTCACCGTTAAAAAAATAGAGTACCGATCGGGTTGATCCGCACGACGGGCATGGAACGCCGGTAACATGCCTGAACAAGCAAGCCGCAATTTCCCTTTCTGAATATTTGTAGTTAACAAATAGCCAAATATACCCTGCAAAACAGGATAATCCCAAAAAAATGTAAAGTCTATTTCTAGTTAATCCCATTAAAAAAGAAACCTCTGAAGCATCTCCATGTTTTTCTCCCGGGTAGCTCCCATGATCAAAAACCAATCTACAATGGTCCAAATCCCGAGTCCGCCGCAGGTAAGCAATTTCCCAATTCCCAAACCGGTATCGCCAATAACAAAACGATCAACACCGAAAGATCCAACAATAACCGATAATACGATACTTAAGGTAGGATCCTTAAACTGGATTGTTGAAATCTGAACCCATTTTGAATCGTCGATTGAAATTAACCGATCTCTGATGATCGGAATCTGATGACTTTCAAAGAACTTCGCATTGGAAATCATGAACATGTCGACTTTTTGTGCTTCCATTTAATTAAAATTCTAAATATGACCCTACTCGTTTGGCTTTTCGGAAACGCCCCATTTCACTATTGGTTTGAGA
>JAIFNN010000097.1:3905-7902 GCA_020047715.1 Bacteroidota bacterium
GCAAATCTTGTTAAAAACTATCAATTCCACATGGAATGCTATTACCCAAAAATGATATCGATAAAAAGTCAATTTTTTTTCCTTTCGGGAAAGAGCACTTTCAAGCCGGCCTTTCCGACCTGAAACCAAAATTTCAAATTTTGCCCTTTTGAATTGTTTTCCAATGTCAGAGGTTCCCGAAAAATCCATAAATTTACCTCTCTAGAATTAAAAATTATGGACACACGGCAGGCCGGAGACAGAATAAGCAAGCTACGCGAGGTATTAAACCGGCATAACCACCAGTATTACGTTCTTGCTCAGCCGCTTATATCGGATTTTGAGTTCGACTCCCTGATGCGCGAGCTGATTGATCTGGAAAAACTTCATCCTGAATTCTCCGATCCCAACTCCCCATCACAAAGAGTAGGCAGCGATATTAACCTCGAGTTCGAACAAGTGAAGCATAGCTATCCTATGATGTCGCTCGGCAACACCTATTCCAGGGAAGAGCTTGAGGATTTCGACCGGAGGGTGAGGAAAGTGATTTCAGGGGATCTCGAATATGTTTGCGAACTTAAGTACGACGGTGTGGCCATCAGTTTAAGTTATCAGGACGGAGTTCTGGTCCGAGCCGTTACCCGAGGTGATGGTGAACAGGGTGACGACGTAACCCGGAATGTGAAAACGATACGGAGCATCCCTCTTAAATTGCACGGAACCAATTTCCCGGCCGAATTCGATATCCGTGGCGAGATCTTTTTGCCTCGTGAAGGATTTGACAAGATGAATCGGCTTCGTGAGGAAAGTGGCGAGATGGTTTTTGCCAATCCCCGGAACGCTGCAGCAGGAACACTTAAGCTTCAGAATTCTTCAACAGTGTCGAAACGCCCTTTGGATTGTTACCTGTATTATCTGGCCGGAACTGACCTGCCCTCCCCTTTTCATTTCGAGAGTCTTTTGATGGCAAAGCAATGGGGATTTAAGATCCCGCTGGACTATATGAAAAAGGCAAAAAGCATTGGAGAGGTTTTTGATTTCATTGAGTATTGGGACGGTAAAAGAAAGTCGCTTCCCTTTGATACAGACGGAGTTGTAATAAAGGTCAACTCGTACGACAATCAAAAGCAACTTGGTTTCACGGCAAAAATCCCCCGATGGGCCATCGCTTACAAATATAAAACCGAGCAAGCGCGTACCCGTCTTAACAGCATTGCTTTTCAGGTGGGGAGAACCGGCGCCGTAACTCCCGTGGCAAACCTCGACCCGGTGAGCCTTGCCGGCACCGTTGTGAAGCGTGCCAGTCTTCATAACGCCGACCAGATCGAACTTCTCGGCCTGAGGCTTGGCGATTGGGTTTACGTGGAAAAGGGAGGGGAGATAATCCCTAAGATTGTGGGCGTTGATGCAGAAGCCCGAAGTTCCGAAAGCCAGATCTTCAGTTTTATTAGCAACTGTCCTGAATGCGGCACTCCCCTGCAACGAAATCCCGACGAGGCAGCACATTATTGCCCAAACACCTACGGCTGTCCCCCACAAATCAAAGGAAGGATTGAACATTTTGTAAGCCGAAAGGCTATGGACATAAATATTGCAGAGGCTACTATCGATCAGCTGTTTCGTCACAAATTAATTGGCAACATCGCCGACCTTTACAAGCTTGAGTATACACAGCTGAGGAGGTTGGAGCGCTTCGCCGAAAAATCGGCCAATAACCTGATCAGCAGCATAGAAGAGTCAAAGAAGATACCTTTCCCCCGGGTTCTTTATTCTCTGGGGATTCGCTTCGTGGGAGAAACGGTGGCCAAAAAACTATCGAGACACTATGGAAGCCTCGAAAAACTTATGGCTGCATCGGTTGAAGAACTTATGAATGTGGATGAGGTTGGAGAGCGCATTGCAGGCTCGGTAACAGAGTATTTTGCTCATCCCGGAAACAGGGAACTTGTTCAACGGTTGGTTGATGCGGGTTTGCAGTTTAGTATAGACGAAAGTGAGACAGCAACAAGCAGTCAGAAACTTTCCGGGAAAACTTTTGTAATATCAGGAAGCTTTGAAACGTTTTCGAGGGATGAGCTCAAGTCTCTGATCGAAAAAAACGGCGGGAAAAACATGTCGGGCATCAGCTCGGGAACCCAATACCTGATTGCAGGAAGCAAGCCCGGGCCCGACAAGCTTAAAAAAGCAGAGTCACTGGGGATACCCATTATTTCGGAGACGGATTTCATCCAAATGATTGAATAAAAAGATAAAAAATGGGGATCAAAGACCGTTGGACAGAACATAGAATTTTAAATTCACATAAGGCTTAATTTTTCAAACTATTTAATCCTATATACTTAGCTTTTTTGTATTATTGCATGGTGAAAATATTCAGTAAAATACGGGCTTCCTACGGGGAGAGATATCTTGCCAAGAAATCTAAAACACTGGTAAGACACAAGCAAACGCATAATTTCAACACGGCCAGGAACATTGGTATTCTTTTCGATGCCGGAATACCCACTGATCTTCACCTGGTAAAAGAATTCATTAAGTACCTTTCCTCACTAAACATCAGCTGTTCTGCGCTTGGTTTCCAGGATGAGGAGACGATTAGCAGCGACTTTTTATTTCTTGGAAATATTATTGTGTTTTGCCAGAAAGACCTTGACTTTTTCTTCCGACCTGCTCAGGCTGACGCACTTGGCTTTATGTCGAACAAATTCGATATGCTCATAGATCTAAGTCTTGCAGACCATTATCCGCTGCGCTACGTTTGCGGTCTTTCCCCTGCTGTTTTTAAAGTGGGCAAATACACGGAAGGCGATTCAAATCTTGATTTCATGATCGACATTCACAGCCGTCCAAGCCTTGAATTCCTGATTGAACAAATAAAGAATTACGTTTCAATCTTAAACAATCCAAAAATATCATCTTCTAATTAATTGCTAAATGTCGGATAAAAAATTCATAGGAACCGGGGTCGCGATTGTTACTCCTTTTAGAAAAGATGGAAGTGTTGATTTCAAATCCCTTGAAAAACTGGTAAACTTCTTAATCAACAAAGGTGTTGATTATCTGGTTGTTCTTGGCACTACAGGTGAAACGCCGGTATTGACAAAAGATGAGAAGCAGGCTATTGTTAACCAGGTTATTGAGGTTACAAACAAGCGTGTCCCTCTTGTTCAGGGTTTGGGTGGGAACAACACAATGGAAATAGCAAGCGCTTTGCAAAGTTCTGTTTTCGAGGGAATCGATGCGATTTTGAGTGTTACCCCCTACTACAACAAACCCGGTCAGGAAGGACTTTACCAGCATTACAAAGCTCTTGCCCTGGTTAGCCCCCTTCCGCTGATTCTGTACAATGTTCCCGGACGCACAGGCACAAACCTTTCAGCAGAAACCGCCCTGCGGCTTGCAAAGGAATTTACCCGGCAAATTATTGGGGTGAAAGAAGCAAGCGCCAATTTACCGCAGGTAATGAATATCATCAAAGACAAACCCTCAACGTTCAAGCTTATTTCGGGGGATGATGCCATTACCTTTCCGCTGATCGGTTTGGGAGGCTCTGGAGTAATTTCAGTGGTAGCCAATGCATTTCCCGCAGAATTCTCTTCAATGGTAAGGTTGATGCTGGATGGGAAAACTTCAGAAGCACGAAAAATCCACTATAAAATGCTGCCTGTTATTGACCTGGTTTTCGCAGAAGGGAATCCCACAGGCGTTAAAGCATTTCTTGATGTGTTGGGAATCGTACCGAATTACCTGAGGTTGCCTTTGATCCCCGCCAGCAAAGAGTTGTATAAGAAAGTTGAACTCTCTTTAAAGAATTTTTATCAGTAGGGGAAATTTCAAAATCCTATAATTGGGTTTTGAAAAGGCATACAAAAAGCGCAAGAATACCTTAAATATTAATCAACCAAACAATAATTGCTATTTAAAAAATGGCCACTCCAGGCACTCCAAACTCTAGTGCACTCGAAACTCCAGTGCACTCTAGGCACTCCAAACCCCAGACACTCCAGGCACCCCAAAC
>JAIFNN010000070.1 GCA_020047715.1 Bacteroidota bacterium
ACTATTTGGACTATTTTCTATATACGACGGGTGGATATAAAAATTGGACTTGCATAAATTCAAAACCAGGTTATCAGCGTTCATTCGCCCTAAAAATGAAATATTTAAGTGTTTGAATTCTCGTTTAAACTTCTTTTTAACAAGTTGCAAAACCTCATCGTTTTCATCTAAGCCTATAACCTTAAAGTTAAAATTGAGCGGGGAATGAAGGCTTAGAATCAAGGCTGTTTCAATCAGCAGGTCGATACCTTTATAGGTGGTTCCCTTTAGGATCGAAACACAAGAAATATCATTGGATAGGGGGTGGTCCCAACGTTTTTCGAAAAATATCTTCCTGATAAACTCATCACAATGGAAGTATTTTGCGTTTGGGGAAGCCATTGACACCATGCGCCTATCAAAATCGGTTCGTCCAAGGTAGTATTTGCAATTACTCATAATCACAGCTTCTCTTTCGGCCCTTTTTTTAAATGCATAAAATTCAAAGTAGCTCCCGTGCGAAAGAAGTATATCCTTTAATGAGGCATACCGGAACTGCTCCCATTTTGAAATACCCGAAAACCATTTTTTCACAATTGCCTGTAAGCTTCCTTGAAAATGAATAACAACCGGAACCCTCTGCTGTGGAATAATTAATCCCAAAGAACTCTCAGTTCCGAAAATGTGAATTACATCTGGCTTGAAGTCCGAAATAGCCTGGAGGGCATATCGGTTGACTTCAGGGTTATCTGAAGATTTCCAGAGCTTTCTGAGGGCTTTTCTTAAAATGCCGGTTTCATTTCTTCCGGGAAGACCAAAAAGCGTGATTCCTTGTTTCGATAAGGTTTGGTATTCTTTGCTGTTAATGGGCACAGCAAGCGCCATGGAGAGCTGTTTGGATGTTTGAAGTTCATTTATCAACGAATCTACCCATGGACAGTTTGTGACAGGGTTTTGGCTGAATAATGAAAATGATTCCTGTCGGGAGTTTAGCAAGTAAAGAATTCTCACCCTATCTGGTAAAAGTGAAACACAACTCAATGAGAGTGTAATTTATGGCAATCATTAAAATAGCAATCAGGAGAAGGCAGGCTCTCTGAACAGTTTTGAAATCTCATCGTCATTCAGGTTTCTTAATCCCTCTGAATGGCACATCCCCACAATTAGCCAAATGGTAATATTGAACAAATTGAAGGAGAGGATATTCTCAATAAAAAGCATTAGAAGATATCCAGCAAGCAACAGTCCCAGATACTTCATGAATAAGTTTTTCGACTTGCTCAGAGCACTAAAAATCGCAGTGATTATAAGGGTAATATAAAGCAGGAATCCAATAATACCCGTCTTAAGCAGTATCTGTAGAAACCCTACCTCAACGGCAGTCCGGTGCAAGGTTTGAAATGATTTTGACGAATATCCTGCGTCAACCCCTTTCCCAAACATTAAGGAATTGTTCATTTTAAGATCCTGCAGAACTTCATAATACAGAAAGGTTCGAGTATCGGCAGCAAAATCATGCTGATTGTGCATAATTGATCTGTTGCCTAAAGTTCTCTGAAAAACATTTTCGCCCTTGATACCCTGGTGCAAAAAGTAAAATGGGGACATTAAAGCGCAAAAAATCAATGCGTTAATAAATTTGCGACTAACATGCAACTTATGAATTAAATAATAAAAGGCAACTATAAAATAGCTTATCAAGATTCGCAAAATACCGGCACGGTTTGATAGTGAAAACAGCACAATTGTAACTGAAATTATAAATGTAAGAGCTCTGTTAGCCTCTGTTTGCAGGGGAAAAGTAATGATAATGTAGAAAATTGGAATAAGCAGAAATAATTGAAGCTCAAGGTATTTAATAAAAAAGAGAGAAAACACCCAAATCAGTGCGCAATAAAGAAACAATATCCGGTTAACTAGTGGGAAATATTTTGGCGTCACACCTACCAAAAAGAAAAAGAGGGGAAAAAGGGATAAACCCGTATTGGAACCTAATAGCAGTTCTTTTAAATCGGAAAGGGCGTTGATATTCCATAAGCTTCTAACGTAATTAATAAAAACCCAGAAAATCAACAGATCGAAAAAGACCTTTATGTAATAGTTTTTTAAATCGGCTCTCCAATTCGTTGAGAGGTACAAAAACACCAAGATAAACGATGAGAGGAGGGCAATAGTTGAATTCCAGTACGACATTTCTGCTGCCATTGGGCCATACAATCCGAAATAGAAGATAAGGTGATATAATACAGCAAAAAGGAATGCTGTAATTACCAATACTTTTTTAATCATGGCAGGTTTTTGTTTTTTTTGGAAGATCTTTGGCAATAGCAGCAGAAGAGATAGGTCAGATCGCTAGAATGAACAGCTTGTTTTAGCGTTTTCCGATGAACTTTTATGCTGATATTGAAGGGGGGGTGCTTTTTCATTGTTGGTTGCAAACCTGATTCAGAAATTTCTTTGAGAAGGCTATTTTGTCATTCAACAAAGCATTGACCCTGCTGTAATCAATACGGTTTGTTGTGTCAATGTATGAAGTGTCAGAAATAAGGCGGCTTTTAAGCCCAAGAGAGGTAAGCAAATCAATCATTCTGGAATTGACTTTTTGGTAGGCTCTGTTAAATGTGTAAAATTCCTTATTAAATATTATTGAGAAGGCTGCCCCATGAAATGAATTCGAAACAAAGACCTCACTATGCTTAATAAGCCCAAGGAAATCGCTGGGTGATGCGTTTTTAATTACTTTGTCTGCATAATTCTGCTGCAGGAAATCCTTAATGGAAACAATAGAATAGCCTTTTTTCTGGGAGATAAATTTAGCCAGACACTCAATTGTCGGATTGTTGTCGAAATCATAAATCAATATGTATTTCTCTTTGATCAAACGGCCATTTGACATTTTGTCCCAATCATTTGCCGTTAATAAAAAAACAGGGTCAAGCACCTGAACACCCTTAATTCCTATGGATTTCAAAATTAGAAGTCCGGTTTCCTCCCTTACCGAAATGTAATCCAGTTTTTCCAGCCATGATTTTACCCGGTCTTCATACCCTCTTTCAATGTAATTTATGGAGAAACTTGCAGCATAAGATGCCTTTATTGATTTTTCAGGAGCGAAATCAAGGTAAAAGGAAGGATCTTTTCCATTCGGGTACATCGAATTCCATATCTGATCGCTTCCAGCGATGTAAATGTCGGCAGAAGGAGTCTCTGCCTTTAATTCTTCATTTGTTCGATAGGTCTTGCCTGTCAGATGAAGATTCTTTTTGGTGAATCTGTCAAAAGCCAATTTTCTGGGTCTGTTTCTAATGAATCTCCCCGGAATCTTAAAGCAATAGTATATGAGTTTCAGGAAAAAGTTCCGCGACCATTTCGGGCTGATTATCCAAAGATTGTATCGCCTGGTGAGGTAGTCGGGTTTGTAATCAATGATTTCGACTTCATGCCCGAGTTCTTGCAAGTATTTCATCAGCGCAAATGCCTGCAGTGATGCTCCATAGTTATAAACTTCATGGCAAGTAATAGTTTTAATAATCATATTGGCATAAATATTAATGGATTTACAAACATTGTTATTTCCCTATCTTCTGAATTGTCTTAATTTATTTAAGACTAACTGATTGAAAAACTCCTTCTCGTACTTTTTCATACCAATAAAAAACACACCAAGTATCGTAGATACGACTGCAGCAACTGCGGTTCCAATGAACCCGCTCCAACTCGAAAAATATTCGTTTACAAGAATTGGTAAAGGCATTGCTGCAAGGGTAACCAGAGTTACGGGAACAATAACATCGGTGATATATCTTTTTACCGGCAACCCTATTTTTGGTCGTAAGTAAAGAATTCTTGTACAGAATGCCATTAGGTTAATCAATACCCTGACAACCAATACACCTGAGGGTTGGAAGCCTAGCTTAAGGATCAGATAGGCCAGGGGAAGATTCAGGAAAATCATAGATCCCATAAGCATCTGGTATATTTTGATTTTGCCTGTTGCCTGAACCGACATCCAAAGTGGGGCTGAAATGGCATCAATAAGAAGATATATTATTATAAGCCTGCAGAATGAAGCGGAGTATTCAGGAACAACCTGCAACCAAACCTTGAGGATGAAATCGGTGCAGATTAAAATCGGCAAGGCTAAAAAAAAAAGAAGGAAGTAGGAGAACTTTGACGACTGGAAAATCAAACTCATAAAATAGTTGCGGTCATTTGATGCGTAGGACTTTACTATTTGCGGATTAAAGGCGGTTTGGAAGTTTGATACAAAGCTGTACACAGCAGTGCTTACCTGAGTTGCGATGCCCATGGCTGCATTTACCGCAACTCCCCAAAAGATATTCAGCATGATGTTTAAGCCTTGCTGGGCACTAACATTCGCGATGCTTCCAAATAGACTCCAACCCGAAAAGCTCATCAACTTCTTATAAAGTGGCGCATCCCAGAAAAAAGTATAGCGACAGGTTGTGAATACTTTGTTGCAATAAACCTTATACAGAGCCAGAGTTATTAGAATTACAATAAATGTAAGAATTGAGAAAAGCTTAAGCTTATCCCATCCAAAATATACCAACAGAAAAACACTCAGAAGTTTTAAGAGTACTTCAGCAATGCTGATGTAGGCATAGAAAGACATTTTTTCATAGGCAATTATACTTGCGTTATAAGGCACACGGATAATTTGGATGCAGAATGTGAGAATTGAAAAGTGGTATACCCAATTGGCTGCTGCAACGCGTTCGGCCGGAATATTCAGATGATTGTTGAGAAACCAGAGCCCAACCGACTCCCCTAAAACAATCACCAGCAGGGCAATGCTTATGTGGGCTGTCATACTCATGCTGAACACCCTTTTTACTTCATTGTCGTCCCCTCCTCCCAATTCAAAATTCAAAAACCGTTGTGTTGCCGTCGACATTGCATTGTTCAAAAAGGAAAACAAGGCAACAATGCCTCCAACTATATTGAAAATGCCATAGTCATCAATCCCCAGTGTTAGAAGCACGATCCTTGATGTGTAGAGCGATACCCCCATCGTAAGGATCATGCGAAAATACAATAGAAGAGTATTTCGGGTTATTCTCTGTATGTTTTCGGTTTGAGTCATTCAAAAATGCCTTTATAAGTTGACAGTTACATATTGAAAATCGAACAAAAAACCAGATCTAACGACCACTTCAGGTTTCATTTATTTGGGGCTTTCGGGATAAAATTGTGCTAAAAATGAATCCTGATTTTGATAAATCCTCTGTTTTCGTGTGGCGGTAAGTGATTGAGGGATATGCTAATACTAATTTCCGGTTTGGATCATGTCCGAAGTTGAAATGACCCAATAGTTTGGCGATTATTTTTAGTCAATTGTTGAAAAAAAAAATATTTTTTTTTCGCAAGCGGTATAAATTTATCAGTTCTAAGAATAGAGAGGCTTTCCGAAGAATTGCACTGCGTATTTTTACGTGGTTTTGGCACGAAAAACGATTCCGCAATTTTTGTTTGTGTAACAAATTCGTTAAATCGTCGTTTTTTATTTCGTGTTTATATACTTAAATGTTTAATCCGTCAAAATGGAAAATTTATGAAGAATGTGCTCTTAATTGCTTTATTTGCTCTAAAAAATGTCGCGCTATCGGCGGCAACGTATTACATCGATCAGTCAGGTAATAACAGTAACAATGGATCCCAAGCCTCTCCCTGGAAAACTCTCTCTTACGCTTGCAGCATGGCAAGAAGTTCTGGTGATATAATTCACGTTAATTCAGGTGTATATGTTGAAACGGCTCAAAGTTTACTGGCAGTAGGTGTAAGCATTGAGGGCGAAGGCAGCAGTTCTGTAATTCTTTCAAACGTTTCAGCTACAAATACATTTACTCTCCTGCTTTCTTCAACATCCGAAGGCACAAACGGCAATCAGCACATTTCGAAAATCAAAATGGACGGGAACGGGCTAGTCGCGTTTGGTGCTATCAAGGTTATGCGAAGAAGCAATGTGAGTATTTATGATTGTGTGTTTGAGAATTTCAGGTACTATGGGGTTCATTTCCTGGCTGGGGCAGAACCTCCGACAGTTCATGCAAAAGGAAACAAATTCTATAACAACACAGTGACAAATTGTTCCGGATTTTTTGGTGAAGGAAAATTCGCAGTTGGTGTTGATGGTCAGGACGGATTATTGATTTATGGCAATAAGTTGGATCAGACTTCAAGAAGTGCTGGTAATAACGGCTATTTGATAAAAGGAGTTGAAGGGTATAACAAAGGCATGAAAATATACAACAACACTCTTACACTCGCGCCTTACTATCCAGGTACATTTGGCTTTGCCATTGAACTTTGGGACTGCAGAGGAGGTGTTGAGATTTACGACAATGTCATCACCGGCACAATTGACATTGGCGGGTACCACACTCGAAAAGAAACCTATCCCTATGCTGTTTATATTCATGACAATGTAATAGGTCCAAACTCACTCAGTATTTATGAGGGGGTAAAGGGGGTAATCCTTGAAGGAGATATTGCTGATGTAATTGTGAGCAATAATCATATTAAAAATGTTACCAATGGAATATTTTTCAGTCAGGTAGGCTCCGCCCGAACGGTTAATAATGTTTACTTATACAGTAACATCATAGAAAACATCGGAGTTGCTGATGGCGGTTCGGATAGCAAGGGCTGGGGGATAAACTGGACCGAAGAATCCTACCATAATCATGTTGTGGATAATATTAATATCTGGAATAATGTTATTACGGGAAATGCAGGTGCCAGAACAAATATGTGGGGTATAAAATTGCCGAATATTGGAAAGGCTACAAATATTAGCATCAGGAATAATATTGTTAAAGATTTTGATTCAGCTCCAATATATGCGCGCGCTCATGCAGGTGTTGAGACAATCAGTAATTTGTCTTTGGAAAATAATATTTTCTATCAGAATGGTAACAGAAATTTGCCCTTATATAGTGGGATTACACCTTCAAACAACACGACCCAAAACAATATTATTGCTAACCCTCTTTTTGTTTCAGCTTCTAATTTTCGCTTGCAAAGCGGTTCTCCCGCCATTGGCGCTGGCTTGAGAATTGCTACAATTACAACTGACTTTGAGGGGAGCGCCACAAAAAACCCGCCAAGCATTGGAGCGTACGAATACAGTTCTGCCGCACCTTCACCGGTTTTGCCGGTTTACCAGAGCTCTGCTGTTGAAAATGCCACTGCAAACACATTGGATATTTTTTACGATCAGAGTCTTGCCAGTGTTGTTCCCACCTCCTCCGCATTTTCCGTTTTGGTTGATGGGACAGCCAGAAATATCAGTTCAGTCAGCGTTTCAGGAACCCGGGTTCGGATTCTGCTTTTAACCCCGGTTGCAAGCGGAAATGTTATTACCCTATCCTATACCAAACCTGCTTCGAATCCTTTACAAACAGCTGCCGGTGCAGAGGCTGTATCGTTTAGCGCAAGAACAGTTACGAATAATGTTGCGGGAGTGGCGCCTGTATTTGTCAACTCGATTGTGGCGAACTCGACACCAACGATTCTCGACATGAATTACGATCAGGCTTTGGCAAACCTTGTGCCCGATAAATCAGCATTTGTGGTGCAAGTTAACGGGGCCAACCAAAACATCAGTTCGGTTGAGGTTTCTGGAACCAAGGTTCAAATAACACTTCCCACGGCAATTGTTTATGGCAATGTTGTAACGGTGTCGTATACCAAGCCTACAAGCAATCCTTTGCAAACCGCATCAGGTGTGCAGCTTGCTTCTCTTGCAACCCAGCCGGTGGCTAACAACGTTGCCGGTGCAACACCGGTTTTTGTCAACTCTCTGGTTGGAAACGCGACTCCTTCCATACTTGAAATGAATTACGATCAGGCTTTGGCAAACCTTGTGCCCGATAAATCAGCATTTAAAGTGCAGGTAAACGGTACCACGCGCAACATAAGTTCGGTGGCGGTTTCGGGAACCAGGGTGCAAATTACACTTCTTACTGCAATTGTTTATGGCAATGTTGTAACGGTAGCGTATACCAAGCCTACAATCAATCCTTTGCAAACGGCTTCAGGTGTGCAGCTTGCTTCACTTGCAACCCAACCTGTGGATAACAACGTTGTCGGTGCAGCACCGGTTTTTGTCAATTCTCTGGTGGGAAACGCGTCGCCTGCCATACTTGAAATGAATTACGACCAGGTTTTGGCAAACCTTGCGCCCGATATATCAGCATTTAAGGTGCAGGTAAACGGCAACACCCGTAATATAAGCTCGGTGGCGGTTTCTGGAACCAAGGTGCAGATTACACTTCTCACGGCAATTGTTTATGGTAATGTTGTAACGGTTGCTTATACCAAGCCGGCAAACAATCCTTTGCAAACGACTTCAGGTGTCCATCTTTCTTCTCTTGCAGCCCAACCGGTGGTGAACAACGTTGCCGGAGAGGCTCCTGTTTTTGTTAGCTCGGTTGTGGAAAACTCGGCGCCAACAATGCTTAACATGACCTACAATCAATCACTTTCTAGCATAACTCCTGCGTCTTCCGCATTTAAAGTTCAGGTAAATGGGACTACCAGGAATATCAGTTCTGTTGCTGTTTCGGGATCCAGGGTGCAGATTACGCTTCTCACTCCAATAGTTTATGGAAATACGGTAACCGTATCCTATACCAAACCCGCAACAAGTCCTTTGCAAACATCTGTAGGCGTGCATGCTTTATCTTTAAATACGCAGTCGGTTACAAACAATGTTGCAAGTACAGGCTCTTTATCCAATGAAGATGAAGATACGGAGCAAGTTACCGGATTGGAGGATTCCCGGGAAAATGAGCTGAGAATATTCCCGAATCCTGCAGTAGACTTTTTTAACGTTTCTTGTGAGGAGCCTGCGGAATCAATTATAAACGTAATTGTTAGCGACATTTCGGGGAAGATTGTCGTAAGGGATTTACTTGAACAAGGCATAACAAACGCAAATATACCGGTTGATCTTAAAACTGGTTTGTATATCGTTACGCTTGAATCTAGGGGTAAAATTCTGAAAACTCATAAACTTATGATTAACCGATAGAATGAATTTTGAAATTATTGACCCGCTATAATGAAATCAATTCGCCTGTTCAATCTCCTTCCGCTTTCCTGGAGATTGGAGGCGATTGGTTTGGAAGCGCCATATCCGGCAGCATAGAGCCTGTCTTGGCTTACGCCTCTGTTAATCATATAGCCGGTCAATATTTTCGACTTTCTTTGTGTTGAAACTAAATTGTTTTGAGTGCTGCCAATGTTATCGGCATGAACAGCCACTTCAAGTTTTAAAGTTGGATACTTGTTCATTATCTTGACTATTTGATCCAGCATTATGTAAGCCTCGGGTGTAAGTCTGTCTGATTTGTCAAAATAAATGTCGGTTGAGCACCCGTATACTCTTATAATGTTATCGAGTTCGATTTCAGCTGGATCCGTTAAGGTCTTAAGCCTGACTCTGGCACTGTTGTAACCAAGCTGCTGCATCTCGGTATACGCGGGGTATAGAGACATTATTTGATGATGCTGGTCAACTGTATAGCTATATGAGCCTTCTTCGGGAATGTAATTTTTCTTAAGCTTGTATTTATTTGGGAGCTTTTTAAAAACCTTGCTGTTTGTCGGTATTTCTTTTTTGGAGCTTAATACCTCCAGGGTGAACACTCCGTTTTTCTGATATTCGGTTTCTGCTGAATACAGCGTTCTTATCAGAGCATTTTCATAATTCTTAATGTTATTTAAATCTGGAGGAATCTTTATCATTTTTGTAAGGAGCGCTTCGAATTCTTTTTGGTCGTTAAAAACCGATACCTTTCTTGAAACGCCTATATTTTGAACCTTGCCTGTTGATTCTACTTTTAATTTAACTCCAAGTTTAACAGTATATTCCCCCTTTTCGGGAAAAGCATGTTTAACAGTTTCACCAAAAGATCGGCTTCCATCGCCAAAATCCCATGAAAAAGATATTGTCTTGCAACCTGGTAGATAGCTTCTTAATCCGTCAAAAACAATAGTGTCTCCCTTAACAGCCATGTTGACGCAATTAATATAAGGCTGTTCATAAAATTGTAAATCAAGATTATAAAGTAGTTTCGTGAAATATATTGCACCTGTTCCTTTCTGCACAATATCAAGCCGCACAACATAACTGCCCGGGTCAAGGAAACAATGGCTTACTTCAGATCCTGCTTCCAGGCCCCCGTTGCTGAAATCCCATCTATACTGGAGAATCGAAGTGTCAATTTCAATGGTGCCTTCATCGTTGAACCTAAAGCAATATTCGTTTTCTTGCTGTGTGTGCGTATAATAAATTTCGTTGAAATTGGTTTTGAAACGAAAGATATCATAGGATTTGTCTCTGTTCGAAGTGAAATACCCCTCGTTCATGGATGGATTGATAATAATTCCGAAATCATCATGTGCCGAATTAATAGGCGAATCAAGGTGTATGGGAGGTAACCATTCTGAATCGACGTATTTGGAGAAGAAAATGTCTTTTCCTCCCAAACCAGGGTGTCCATCGGATGAGAAAAACAGTTCTCCCGACTCGTTAACAAAAGGGTAGGCTTCATTACCGCCGGTATTTATTGCCGGACCCAGGTTAACCGGGCTTTCCCAATAATTATTTTTCCATTGGGAGTAGTACAAGTCAGACCCGCCAAATCCATCCGGCTTGTCTGAGGCGAAAAACAGCTTTGAACCGTCGGATGAAAGACAAGGTGTTGTGAGATTGTGCCATTCGTTATTAAACCGTATTTCACGGATACTCGTCCATTTTTTACCTGCCCTTACTGCATAAAAGAGTCCTAATTTATTTCTGCTTCCGGATAGGTTTTTCATGCTTTCATTTACATGTAGATTTCTTGAGAAATATATCGTATCCAAAAAACGATTGAAAGTAACAGGTCCGTCGTTTAACTTCGAAGTCAAATCCTTCGAAAATAACTTGGACTTTGGTCCCGAATGCATCATGCTGGTGTCGGCAAAATAAATTTTATAGTGCCCTTCTCCTTCGGAGGATGAATATCTTGAGAAATTACTGATGCGATTTGAGCAGAACACAATTCCATTTTGGTAATAGCTTGGTGAAAATTCGTTGAAGTCATCTGAGCAGAAAGGAACTTTTTTTATTGCATAGGTTTCAGCCTGAGCGTAGGCAAACGACAGTAGCGAAGAGGTAATTAAAATAAACACCAGCAATTTTTTCTCCATTCGGCTTGCTAAAAAATTAGTGGGTTAATTGCATCAGCTTTGTAGCGAAACTCATAGCGGAACATTATTTCATGGGATCCGTCAATGAAAGTCCGCAATTTCCCATAGCCATAATTGTAGGTATAGGCAACCCGCAACTGATCATTGGCTTGAAACTGCACGAACCCTTTCACCGATCTGTTGTTTCCATAAGATGCTCCCAGCCACAAACGGTCTGAAAAACTGAAGTGCGCATTAATATCGTATAACAATTTCTCCCCCGGTGAAAAAGAAAAAAGGGTTGAAGGCAGGAATTTTGTTTTCGGCGCTACATCAAACACTCCTCCGGAATTTAGAAGATAGTAGTATTGTTCTGGATCGGACTTTAAGATATATTTATTTTTTTCGGGACTGAAATTATACAGCAATAATCTCGGAATTGACAAACCTGCAAAATATTTCAGATTCGTATAGTATAGCCCGAAGCTGAAGTCCGGAACCACAAAAACTTTTGAGTCAACCAGCAGATTATCATCCCCGGGATCTACAATAACCAGCTCAGACCAAGCCGTATTGGTTGTTATCAGTCCTGCGCCAAGTCCAAAAGACAATATTCCTCCTCCAAAATTGATTCTGAAGGAGTAGTTCGAATTTGCGGATGTCTTTTTTGTAACCCCGATTCTGTCATTTGATACAATGAACCCAAGACCGACTTTCGAATTCAGGAGTGCCACGTCCCCTGCCAAGGTGGCTGTCTCGGGAGCCCCCGTAATTCCTACCCATTGCTGCCTGTAAAATGCAGAAATGTTAAAAACACCTCTGTTCCCGGCATAAGCGGGGTTAATCGTTACCGGATTAAGCATGTACTGGTCAGATAGGGGCGCCAGCTGTCCGACTGAAGACAGAGGAATCATGATGCATAGGAGTAGCATGAATCTTTTAAGCGGCATATGGTTTATCATGACCAACAGGGTTTCTTTTTAAATTAGATTCCGAATTCCCAAGCCGCTAATGCGACTCGGAGTTTATCTCTGTCTTCGTATTACCAGATAATTGCTAACAGGAGTACCGTTTTCCGGCCTCACAATAAAGAAGTACGTGTCATCGGGAAGCTGAATCCCTTTGTAATCCTCGCCATTCCATTCGTTGTTGTAATTGTTGTTCCTGTAGACCTCCAGCCCTCTTCTGTCAAACACAATCAGCTCGGTTTTTCCTAATGCAGTAATGCCTTTTATAACGAAATTGTCGTTTTCGCCATCGTTGTTTGGCGTAATCAGGGTCGGAATTAAAAGATCCCTGACCCTAATACTGACTGTGTCGGATGCGGAAGGGCAAACGTCATTTGTAACAGTCCAGGTAAATTTATTTTCCCCCACCGAGAGGTTGCTCACTGAGGTTTCCGATAGTGTAGGATAGGCCGCCCTACCGGATCCGGAGAGTACTTCCCAGTTACCTGTTTCGTAAATAATGGGGTTGTCGGCTTTGAGGTTGGTCTCAAACAGATAGTCCAAATCCTGGTCGGGACCTGCAAATGCAATGGGTTTTTCTCTTACCTCAACCAAAATTTCATCCGAGTTTTCGCAGCCGGCAGCATCAGTTAGTGTAACAAAAAAACGGGTGGTTTCGGTTGGGGTAGTTTGCGGGTCGGGAACATCGGGAGCGGTTACAAGGTCTTCTGGTTTCCAGAAAAAAGAACCGATTCCCTGGGCAGATAAACTGATGTTGCTTCCTTTGCATATCAGGGTATCGGAACCTGCATTTACTATCGGGCTATCGTGAAACTCAATGTTTATTATGTCTGTGGAGTTGCATGCAATGTTTTCCACTGTCCATGCAAACTCGTATTCACCGATCTTGTCAACGGTTACCACCGCATCAGGTTGATGGTTGTCTGGGGTGAAAACTACATTTCCCCCTCCTTTAACTTTTGTCCAGGTGCCAACTCCATAAGTTCCGATTCCTTCTAAGCTGAACCGCATGTCACACCCGACGCCGCCCTCCCCGGCATCGGCTGAGACCTGTTTAACGAAATTCACATTAACCCTGGCGCTGTCGGAGCAGGCCCCGTTAACGACTTTCCAACTGAAAACATAATCCCCATAATCACTAACCGAAACCAGAGCATTTCCCGCACTAGTGTCGGGGCTGAAGCTTGCATTTCCGGGTCCGCTAACCAGGCTCCAGGTTCCGGATCCTACGTCTGTCGATCCGTTCATGTTGTATTCAAGGCCACAATTGTTGCCACCGGTTCCGGGATTTATGTCAGGGCGCTTGAAGTATTCCACTATTAATTCCGAACTATTTGAGCAGTTGACATTTGTTTCGCTCCATTTGTAAGTGTACCGGCCGTACTCTGATGCATTCACAGTGACGGCGGGTGAATTTGGGTCTGGGGTGAACATGGAGGTTCCCGGACCTTCGGTTTGAGTCCAGATGCCTGATCCAATGCTTGGTATCGCATTTAATGCGAAGGCCAGATCACATGCGGCACCGCCCTCTCCCGCATTTGTTTCAGGAATGGCATTCACAGTTTGTGCTTTGCTGGCAGATGCGGTTCCGCAGTTTCCCCCGCTGGTTGTAAGTGTTAAGGTTGCCGTACCGCTGAATCCTTCCGGGGGAGTCCACCGTGCGTCCAAGGATTGAGCATTTGGGGCAAACACGCCGCCTGTGGGGCTCGACCATATGCCGCCGGTTGCAGATCCCCCGATACTTCCTCCCAAAGGAACGGAGGCCTCGCCCTGACAAATTGGATCGGTTTCAGCTCCTGCATTAGCCAGGGGAAGGGGGGTAACAACTTGAGTTTTGTTTGCCGAAGCTGTACCGCAATTTCCCCCGCTTGTTAAAAGCGTTAAAATGGCTGAACCATTAAAACCTGCCGGAGGAACCCACCGGGCATTTAAGCTTGTTGCACCCGGAGTGAAGGTTCCTCCGGCATCAGTTGACCAAATGCCGCCCGTAGCTGAACCTCCGACCTGACCTCCAAGGCCCGCAGAGGTCTCACCCTGACAAATTGCTGCTGCAACCGGTCCCGGATTGGCTGTGGGTAACGGGGTAACAACCTGACTCTTGCTTGAACTGGCCGAACCGCAAGTCCCACCGGAACTCGTTAAGGTGAGGGTTGCCGTGCCGCTGTACCCCGAAGGCGGGGTCCAACTTGCATTCAGGCTGGTGTTGTTCGGGTTGAATGTGCCGCCGGCAGGCTGGTGTTGTTCGGGTTGAATGTGCCGCCGGCAGGGGTAGACCATTGTCCTCCGGTGGCCGATCCTCCCACGCTGCCGCCAAGGGCCGATGTACTTCCTCCCTGGCAAATCGCTGCTGCCGAAGACCCGGCATTGGCGGTTGGCAGTGGAAGAAGTGCAACAGTTACTGCAATGCGGGTGGAACTTGTGCAGTTTGTTGTGATATTTCGCGTCTGGGCATAGAATGTTCCGGCAGCCGGGGGAGTGTAGTTCAAGGTACCCTGGCTCAGCAAGGTTCCTGCTGATGCGGCATTATACCAGTCAACTGTCTCACCGGCCAAAGGAATTGCATTGATCACAGGAACTGTTCCTGATGTGCAAAACGATTTGTCTCCTCCGCTTACAGGGGCTAAAATATTTGTTGGGCAGGAACAATCAGGTGCGGATATTTCAAGCTTGTTTTCACACGTATTTTCATCGGTTATTTTAATTGTTGTATTTCTTTCTGTATGGATTCTGGATATGGTCCAAATATTGTTCCCGTCGTACGTAACTGTGCCATATGTGCTTGTAAGGGTTCCTGGACTTGCGGCTACGGAAAGGGAGTAGCTGTTCAGATTTGCTGCGCAAACCGGATTGGATGAAACCGAAATAAAGGGTATGGGGTCTACATAGTTAATGATTTCAGGGGATGTAGTTGTGCATCCGGAAATATTGGTTACAACTACGCTTACTCTTTGCCCGTTTGTCAATTGATTGGTTGTAAAGGTATTCGCGGGCCCATTTTGCACGCTAACTGTGCCAATCCTGAAATTGTAGTGGGTTCCTCCTTCCGCCGCAAAAGTGATATTGCTGCCGGCACAAAACCGATCGTCATCTTCGGAACTGCTGAGGTTGGGTACGGGAGTCGGGTTAACCCGAATTATGGTTTTACCGCTTAAAGAATTGGAACAAGTGGCTCCGGACTGATAGGCAACACGAATCAGATTATACTCAAATGTCCCTGGGAAAGTCGTTGGGGCATTCAGTGTAACTGAAGCATTGGCATTAACGGAAAGGGTTGCGGGGTTGGCCCCATTTATGTCATAGGTTATGTTAACCGGTAACGCCTGAGGGTTGGTTAATGTTATTCTCGGGGGATTGGCATATTGGCACACCGTGGCAGCTCCGCTAATATTTGCAGTTGGAGTCGGTCGCACAGTTACGGTGGTTGTGGCAGCTTGTGACGGGCCGCCGCATCCATTGGCGATAACCCTGATCGTTGCAGCACCAATGAATTCGCTATCCCACGCAACAATAGCCGTGGCTCCTGAGCCGGAAATGGTATTCCCAGCCCCATTAATTGTCCAACCGTAACTGCTGGCATTTGAGGCATGGCTTGTATAGCTTGTGTTAGAACTCCCCTGACATATTGTTGTTTCCGATGGGGTTGGGGTACTGGGTATTCCAACATTCGAAGGAACAACCACAATGTTGTTTGCACATGGGCTTGTGTTGCAAATGCCTTCCGCACGAGCATAATATGGGGTGGAGGTTCCGGCAGCAGGATCTGCAATTATGCTTAAACCTGTTCCCGCCGGAGTTCCCCCGCAGGTGCCGGTATACCATTGCCATCTCGCCCCGCTTCCCAAGCTGCCCCCGGTTACGGCAAGAGTCTTTGACGTACCTGTACACGAGTTATTGTTGGTAACAGATACTCCCGTTGGGGCTGTTGATCTGGTGTTGATGCTGACGGCAAACGATCGGGCTGCGCTGATTCCACAGTTGTTTTCGGCCGTAACCCTTATGTCGCCGTTTTGCGCATTTTCGCCAATATTTGCGATAATAATATTGGATCCGGCTCCAGACTGGATTGTCCATCCCGAGGGCAGACTCCAATTGTAAGTATTTGCATTGGCAACTTCAGATATGCTGTATGCTTGGTTTGAGGTTTCAGTGCATTGCGAAGTTAGGCCCGCAATTTCTCCGGGCTGCGCCGGAGCTCTGGGCAATACTGTAATTGCCGTTGACCTTGGAATGCTCGCCCCGCAGCTGTTTGATGCAGATACGGATAGTGATCCGGAAGAGGCTTCTGCTGAAAAACTCAGACTAACAGCGTTACCCGTTCCTGTTATGGTGACTCCTGATCCGCTGAAGTTCCAGTTGTAAGTTACCCCGGTATCATTGGGAACAGAATAAGCCACATCGGAAATTCCCTGACAAACCTCTTGGCTTGACACCATGAAATCCTCCGGCTGAGAGGGAATGCTTATAACGCTTACTTCTGCTGAAACAGAACAATCTGTTCCAAGGGTATAACTTATTACGGTAAGGCCTGACAAGAGTCCTGTAACCAAGCCGTTATTATCAACAGAGACAGTTGAAGGATTACTGCTGGTCCATATCCCACCCGAAGGGGAACTTAATAGTTGGGTGGTAGATCCTACGCAGACGCTTGCCAAACCTCTTATAGGCTCCGGAGGAGAAGGGACAGCATTTATTGTGATCGTTGATTCGGCAAAGGATTCGCAACCTGGCGCGTCTTTGTTTTTAACGCTAAGGGTGTAATTTCCGGGGATTAGTCCGCTGAAGATCTCACTTTCCTGATATCCTGCAGCAATACTATATTCCATATCCGACTGTTCGTTAAAGACAATAGTCCCAGATTGTGTAATACAGCCTGGCTGAATCACTGTTGCAGTTGGGGTTTCAGGCAGAGTCGCAATTTGTATGACGCCTGTATCGGTATCGGAATCAAAAGGCCATTGAGTTATGGTAAGGATTACAGTACTTGATCCTGAACCTTCATACAATACGTTATGAGGACCGGCACCTGTTGCCGATGATGGAGTAGCGCCTGTTCCGAAGTTCCATAAATATTGGGTCTCATCGGTTGTTCCTCCGGAGTTGTCGGTGAATGTTACAGAAGATCCGCTGCACACAATATCTGCATTTACATTAAAATCGGCGCTTAGCTGAGACCATAACTCTGCGGGGCTCAACAAAAAAAGAGTAACCCACATAATCATCTCAGTTACTCTTTCCTGACCAATTATATTTTTAATTCGTGATCGATAATAAGCTCTCATGTCAGATGCTCTGTATTCAACTC
>JAIFNN010000018.1:0-14270 GCA_020047715.1 Bacteroidota bacterium
ATTACAACTTCCATATCAACCAATTTAAATGAAACGAAATTCTATTCAAATGATAAAACTGGATATATGAGTGAAACTTCAAAAAACATAGTAATCTCTGATGAAGCAGTTTTGAATAAAATTTATTTTGTCAGGAATAAAAAAGTTATGCTTGATAGGGATTTAGCTGAACTATTTGATGTTAAAGCTATTCGATTAAGGGAACAAGTAAAAAGAAATATAGAAAAATTCCCCTTGCATTTTATGTTTCAGTTGACAAATGAGGAAGTTGATAATATGGTATCGCATTTTGCGATACCTTCTAAACAGCACCTTGGAGGCACATTGCCATATGTCTTTACTGAACATGGAGTATTGCAATTGGCAAATGTTCTAAAGAGCCAACGGGCGACACAGATGAGCATTAAAATAATTTAAGTTTTTATCAAAATGCGTGAAATACTTTCCACCTGCACAGAAATACTTCAGAAGCTTGAATAGATTGAAATGAAAGACATTGAGCAGGACAATAAAATATTGCTGATATTTGAATACCTCAGGCAACTTGAAAAAACCAAGCAGGAAGAAATTGATTATAAGAACCGCCCCAGAATTGGCTTTAACCCTTCGAAAGAGAAATAACCTGCATTCCTCTCACTTTTAGCAATCCACTTCGCTCCTGGGGGTTGAGTCTGTGTGTGGGGGGATTATTGCATGATCCCCAATGGGGGTGGCCTTGCACAAACAAGCCTTCAGTCGCTTCGCGCCTGAGGGCTTTTTGCTTTATTCAAATCAGGAAAGCGAACTTTCCTGATTTGAATAAAGCAAAAAGCCCTGCATTATCATGCAAGGCTTGTTTGTGCGGTGAGGGGGGGATTCGAACCCCCGGTACAGTTTCCCGTACGTCAGTTTAGCAAACTGGTGGTTTCAGCCACTCACCCACCTCACCATTATGGATTTCCAATCAAATTCTAATTCCCGTTCGGCAGTTTAGTCCCGATGTACATCGGGATGGTTTCAGCCACTCACCCACCTCACCTGATGGGACTTTTCTGCTAATGCTTTTTTCAAAGCACAGCAAAAGTATAAAAAGGAAGCACATCAGCAAAATAAAAACAAAAAAAAGTCGGACAACAAGCAATTTCGCATACTGAATTGCTTGTTGAGAAAATTAAAACAAGCTTATTACCCGAATTTCTCCAATACCCTTCCGGAATGCTATAAAATCGAAAAAATCCCATTTTAACTCCCGAAATAAAATAATATACCAAAAATGACAAATAACAGCTATCATTAAAGAATGTTTTTTTTATCTTGAGGTCCTTAAATATTTTATGAATGAAGCGATTCCTTATTGTCTTTTTGCCTGGTATTTTTGTTGGAGTAATTTTAATGCTTTCAGGAGGTAAAGTGCTTACTGAAACATCAACAAATGATTACTGTATTTCTTGTCACATACACCCTGCCGCAGATTTTGCCTGGAAAAAATCGGTTCATTATCAAACACGCTCCGGTTACAAGATTGGCTGTGTTGATTGCCATCTCCCGCCAAAAGGTGATGGATATCTCTGGGCAAAAGGCACAACAGGACTACGCGATTTATGGAGCTTTTACACAAAGGATTCTGCTTCCTTTAACTGGGAAGAACGCGGACGACTTGAAATTGCACGTCATCATGTGTATGAAAGTTCCTGCATAGAATGCCACGAAAATCTCTTTCCTGCAAAGCTCACAAAGGATGGAGAGGATGCACATTTGTATTACCAGCAGAAAAAGAAAGAACTGGCAACCGATCTGCATTGTATTAACTGTCACCTTAATGCAGGTCATTATATCGAGGGATATACTCATGGCAGTAACTCAACTTTCGGTCAGACCACCTCCTCTCCAAAAGAAATATATACAGAACCGGCAAGTGTAAAAGAGTTTGAATCCTTTAAGGAGTTTATTCCTGATTCCCCCGTATCCTTTAACATGGTTGCAATTCCGGGAGGCAAATTCAATATGGGGAGCCCGGATAATGAACCCTTCAGGAAAGACGACGAAGGGCCCGTAAGACAGGTGGAAATCAGTCCCTTTTTTATGGCAGAGGTTGAGGTAACCTGGGAAGAATATCTGGCATTCTATTCAAAAACTTCGAAAGAGGGACGGTCAACCGATACAGAAGGCTTGCAAAATAAGGAAGCCGGAAAAACCGATGCTATTTCCGGAGCTACTCCCCCTTACGGACAGCCTGACCAGGGTTGGGGAATGGGTAAGCGACCGGCTATATCATTCTCTTACCATGCAGCAGAGACTTATTGCAATTGGCTATCATCAGTAACCGGCAAAACATACCGGCTCCCGACCGAGGCTGAGTGGGAATATGCCTGCAGAGCAGGAACCACAAGTCCATATTTCTTTGAGGGTGATCCCCGAAAATTTGAAAAGACCGGCTTAAAGGCAAAACTATCGAAAAACGATACTGCTGTAATTAACAGCTATGTAATTTATAAAGGTAACAGTCCAGCTAAAACCCAGACGCCCGATAAGGTTATGCCGAATCCGTTCGGATTGAAGAACATGACAGGCAATGTGGCTGAGTTTTGCAGCGACTGGTATCAGGCGGATGCTTATTCGGAAAACCTTGAGGGTTTTAAAGATCCTCAAGGTCCGAAGGATGGAACCGAACATGTCATCAGGGGAGGATCGTTTTTAAGCAACGCTGATGTTCTGCGTAGTGCTTCACGCGATTACACCCGATCAACTGCATGGTTGCAAACCGATCCCCAGATACCCAAAAGCATCTGGTGGTATTCAGACTGCTTTCATGTAGGGTTCAGGGTAGTTTGTGAGTTTGATGAAAAAACAGGAGGAAAAACAATCAAATAACATACCCACGTATTCATAAAAGTAACTGTGAATCTGTGGCAATCATTATCAACTGATAACTAAATAATAACTCAAAAATCAATCATGAAAAACTCAGGTATTTCAAGACGTAATTTTCTAAGCACAGCCGCAACTGTTGGAGTTGCAGGAGTAATTGTACCTTCAGTTATTGCAGGATGTGCCCGTGAAACAAAAAAAGTTGTTGCGGTTCCTACCATGCTCGATCAGGCTCCCGACGGCCCTGTTCTAAGAGCTGGTCTAATAGGTTGCGGTGGGCGCGGAACCGGCGCAGCTATTAACTTTATCTCAGCCGGTCCAAACCTTCAGGTTGTTGCTTTGGGCGACACGTTTCAGGACCGCGTAGATTCATGCAGAGAAAAGATTCTAAAAGAAAAAGGTCAGGAAGTAGCTCTCGACAAATGCTTTGTGGGCTTCGATGCGTACCAGAAAGTTATCGACGCAGGGGTTGATATCGTAATCCTTGCCACTCCCCCCTTCTTCCGTCCCGAACACATGGCTGCAGCCATTGCTGCAAACAAGCATGTATTTGCTGAAAAACCCGTATGCGTCGACCCGGTGGGTGCACGCTCGGTAATGGCTTCGGGCGAAAAAGCCAAAGGCCTTGAACTGTCTATTGTAACAGGAACACAACGCCGTCACCAGCGCGATTATGTTGCCACATGGCAGCAGGTTGCTCAGGGTGCAATGGGCGATATTGTTGGAGGCAATGTTTACTGGAATGGCGGCAAACTCTGGCACCGCGATCCAAACGCTTCCTGGAGCGAGATGGAATACATGATTCGCGATTGGGTAAACTGGACCTGGCTTTCCGGCGACCATATCGTTGAACAGCACGTTCACAATATCGATGTCTTCAACTGGTTTTCAGGGGCACACCCCATTAAGGCTGTGGGTTTCGGCTCAAGACAACGTCGTGTTACAGGCGATCAGTTCGATAATTTCAGCGTCGATTTCACTTTTGAAAACGGAATTCACCTGCATAGCATGTGCCGCCAGATCAACGGTTGCGTCAACAACGTGTCGGAAAGAATCCAAGGTTCGAAAGGCTCTACCAATTGCCAAAACTCCATATTGGACCTTTCGGGAACCGAACTCTGGAAATACGAATATCCACTCGGCGAGGATGGTAAACCAGGCAACCATGTCAGTGTAGACCCATACCTCCAGGAACATATTGATCTCGTTACGGCTATCCGCACCGGAAAACCAATCAACGAAGCCGAAAACACGGCTGTGTCGACCATGGCGGCTATCATGGGACGTATCTCTGCCTACACCGGCAAGGAGGTTACCTATGAAGAACTGATGAACTCCGACCTCAAACTTGGGCCACAAGTTTTTACTTTTGGACCTGTTGATGTTTCAAAAGGAATTCCTGTAGCTGGAGAACCATACACTTCCTGATCTCCTAACTATGGGCATCTGAATTTTTTTGCCCTAATGCAATAACTCCCGGCATCTTCCCTGTGCAACCCGGCTTTAAACAACATTGGGTTGCGCAGGGACATTGCTGAGTTACAAAGCTCACATCTGAAATAAACCCAATCTTATTTTCACGCTATGGATAATTCGAGAAGAAATTTCCTGAAGAAAACCACCGCTGCCGGTGCCGCAATATTGGCAGGTCCGGCAATCTTTGGTTCCCCATCCCCCTTGAAAGCCAAAAAAACTGTTGATGCCAGCACTCCCTTTCAGCTAAAATATGCTCCCTCCCTTGGGATGTTCCGAGAACATGCAGGCCCCGACCCGGTCGACAATATCAAGTTCTGCTACGACATGGGTTTTCGGGGGATGTTCGACAATGGTCTCATGGGACGTCCCGCCGCTGATCAGGTGAAAATCGCCAACGAAATGCAGCGCCTGGGCATGGAACTCGGACCTTTTGTGCTGTATGCCGATTTTGGCAAGACTTCTTTTGTTTTGAATAATCCCGAAACCAAAGAGTTTGTTGTCAACAAAATGAAGGAAGGCGTTGAAGTGGCCAAACGTACCGGCGTGAAATGGGCACTGGTTGTCCCCGGGAGGTATGACGAACGACTCCATCGCGATATTCAGACCGCCAACATCGTCGACAACCTCAGGTATTGCTGCGATGTGGTTGAAAAAGAAGGCTTGACAATCGTTCTTGAGCCTCTGAACACTCTTCGCGATCATCCGGGGCTCATTCTGACCTCAATTCCGCAGGCCTATTCCATTTGCAGAGCTGTCAACAGGCCCTCTTGCAAGATTGTGATGGACCTATACCACCAACAGATTACCGAAGGAAACCTCATTCCCAACATGGACGCAGCCTGGAGCGAAATTGCAGCCTTCCACTGTGGCGATCACCCGGGACGCCAAGAGCCTACCACCGGGGAAATAAACTATAAGAATGTATTCAAGCATATCCACAGCAAGAAGTACCAGGGCGTTATCTGCATGGAGCATGGAATCAGCATAAAAGGCAAGGAAGGCGAGACAAGGCTGATTGAGGCGTATAGGGAGGTGGATCAATTTGAAAATTAGATAATTTGGAAATGAGGGAATTTGAAAATTTGAAAATGGGTTAATTTGAAAATTAGGGAATTTGATAATTAAGCTATTTGGAGATGAGGGGATTTGGAAACTTTAATATTGGAATTTATGTTGTTGTTTTTTCGCTTTTGTTTTCATGTTCTCAGGGGATGAAGAGCCAGAGGTTTTTTGTTGGGAAATTCACTGATGAAGGACAAATGGGTCTGCAGGTTCTCGATTTGAACCCCAGGAACGGAACCATAAATTTCATTTCCGAGGCTGATGCAGGGCCGAATCCCACTTATTTCTGTTTTTCGGGGGATAAGGGAATAATCTATGCTGCAAATGAAGTTATGGATTTTCAGGGTTTGCACGGGGGAGGAATAACAAGCCTGAAATACAATCCGAAAACCGGTACCGCAGAGAAAATCCATGAATTTCCCATTCCAAACGGAAGTCCATGCTATATTGCACTTTCCCCCGAAAAAAAACATCTTTTGCTGGCCAACTACAGCGGGAGTTCTGTAACGGTTGTTAAGTTGGATGAGGAAGGTATCCCCGTTGAAATAACAGATTCTATTTCTTTTACCGGACCTGATGGCAAGGTTTCCCATCCCCACATGATTTCCTTTGATCCTGCAGGCAGGAGGGCCTACCTGACAGACCTCGGACTTGACCGCATTGTAATTTATGATTTTGACAATGCCACAGGTCGCCTGAAGGAGAAACCGGGAGGCATTGTAAGTCTTGAAGAAGGTTCGGGTCCCCGGCATTTTGTTTTTAGTGCAGATGGAAGCATGATGTATGTGATTAACGAGTTGAATTCCTCTATCTCGGTGTTCCAGGTAGATGATGCAGGGGGACTTACAGCTTTGCAGACACTTACAACACTCAGGGCGGATTTTTCAGGGATAAGCTATAGCGCTGATATCCATCTTTCCAAAAACAATAATTTTCTGTATGGTTCCAACCGGGGTGAGAACACAATTGTCACATTCAGGATTAACAGCGATGGATTGCTGAACCTGGCAGGCCATACAAATTGCGGGGGCGACTGGCCAAGGAATTTCGCACTTTCTCCGTCCGGAAAATATATCCTGGTTGGAAACCAGATATCCGGGAATATTTCGATATTCAGTATTGATGAGAAAACCGGGCTGCCTGCCTGGCCGCTAGCAGACTTCAGTGTGGGTGCTCCTGCATGTATTAAGTTTCAGCAGTGATTAATCCTTATAAATCAATCTTTCAAACTCGTCCAAAAAAGACATTGACTCCTCCCGGACAAGGCTTGATTCTTTTCTGAGTTGTTTTGCAAGAATTTTTTTCTTTAATGTATCAGATGTAATTTTCGACTTGCTCATTTCTAAAAGTGTTTCTGATTTTTATCATTATCGTATTCCAAAATATCACCCGGTTGACAATCCAGGGCTTTACAAATTGCGTCCAGGGTGCTAAACCGGATTGCTTTTGCCTTTCCGGTTTTTAAGATTGAAAGATTTGACAAGGTTATATCAACTCTTTCGGAAAGTTCATTCAGAGATATTTTTCTCTTAGCCATCATTACATCTAAGTTTACAATGATTGACATAGCTTAAACAGTTAAATCGTTTTCATTCTGGATTTCAATTCCCTTTTTAATAATAGTTGCAATAATATAGATTACAGCTGCCATCAAAATGAAAGCCTGACTATCGGCCCAAAACTGGTTCAGTGAATCAATTTCATATCCCCAATGCAGCAAATTTTTAGCTGTTTGCCGGGCTATGAAACTTAAGATTCCTATGGATAGTGTAAAGTAACTTATTTGTGTAATTTGTCCTGAAACAAAATTGTTAAATGGTTTTGACAAATCAAGCCTGGTTACAAGCATGCTGACTATATAAAATAAGTAAGCTTTCAACATCGATATTACGAGGATAAAAGAGTACATACTGAAAAAAGCCCATTTGCTAAGGTTATACAATTCACTCAAGTCCAGCTTTTGATATAATTTTGGTATAACTTCAGGTTTATACAGGCTAAAAATAAAATTAACTATCAAGCCCCCGGCTTCTATGCTCAAGCCAACAAAGATGAGCCATGCCACAATACTCAGGACAATAAATACGAAGTTGGTTCTTTTTGACATAATTGATAAATTTTAGATTTATGTCGTAAAGATTAAAATAATTTATTGATAAACAATAATTATACATTAATTATCAAAAAATAATTCTAATGTTTTTCGATAACTATTCAGTTTGTTGAGTGTGGTGTTGGATAATCAATGACCAGTATCAAGAAGATAGGTATTACTCAAAAACTCTTTTTAATGATTTTGCAATAAAATTTGTGCATTATCAATTATAATGTTAGATTTGCACTCCCTTTAAAAAAGGGAAAACCGGCATTAATTCGGGGTGTAGCGCAGTCCGGTAGCGCACCTGGTTTGGGACCAGGGGGTCGCAGGTTCGAATCCTGCTACCCCGACAAAAGAAAAAGCCTTTTCGCGCATGCGGGAGGGCTTTATTTTTTCAGACGCGTTGAAAGTTCTCTTTCATAAGCGGATGGAAAAATAAAGACCTCGATGAGCCTAGAGAATGTCATTATTGATTTTGATCTTCATTTCCTGTAAAATTTGTCATCTGTCCATTTTGCAGGATTGTTTATAATATATTCCGAAATACGTTTATGCGATTGTTCGTCCCGGATGATGTGGTCATGGTAATTGCGTTGCCATAATTTTTCACCAAAATCCAATAATCCCAATTGTTTCGTAACCGATGATTTATATCCACGAATAATGGCACCAACCGTTTGCGATGGTGACCGTAGGGGCGTACCGCATACGCCCGATATTTCGGGCGAATGCAATCCGGACGAATGCAATCCGGACGAATGCAATCCGGACGAATGCAATCCGGACGAATGCAATCCGGGCGAATGCAATTCGCCCCTATCCATTAACCGGATGATACCATGGATATGGTTGGGCATAATAACAAATTCATCCAATTCCACATTTTTTCGAATATCGGGTGTTTTCAACCATTCGTTGTATGCAATTTGTCCGTATTCATTCAATATCATTTCACCGTTTACAACCTTGCCAAAACGGCAAATTCTATCCTGACAACAAATGGTTACAAAATACAATCCTGCCTGCGAATAATCGTAGCCCTTTAACCGGATCGACTTTCGCTGGGGCAGTCCTTTGCTTCTGCCCATATTGGTATTGTATTTATTCATCAAAAAGAGGATGGAATTATACCATCCGGAATCCTTTCAGAAGGCATCGGAAGCGGATAACCGGTTACCCGATCGGTTTCGTCGGTCATGCGGCGTAGGTAAGAGGGATGGTCAGCTGTGGTTTGTTGCCAGTGTTTTAACTTCCTTCCGAAATCTCCTATCAGTTCTTTATATCCTTCTTCCTGTGCCAGATTGCGGGTTTCCCAAGGATCTGACTGCATATCATAAAGCTCAATGGCCGCGCGCGGACAATCGAACAGCATTGACTGTGCACGGTCGAGCTTACCCTCTTTAAGATTGCGGCGCAGGGAAAACCAGGATGGCGAAGAGGATAGGTCGGAAGGTGTTCCATGCAACAGTTCGGGATAAAGGTTTATGATGAATTTGTATTTCTCAGTGCGCAGACAACGCATATATTCATCTGCATCGTGCCAGTTGCGTTCGGCAAAGATGATTTCGCGTCCGGGTTTGGACGGATCTTTCATCTGTGGCAATATACTGGATCCAAACATAAATACAGGCTTTTCAATTCCGGCTAACTCCAGGAATGTAGGTGCAAGGTCAATGGTGCTGATTAATCCATTTGCATGAACCTTAGCTTGTGGTATCCTTCCCGGCCAAACAGCAATCAGAGGAGTCTTAATACCGATGTCGTATAGTGTGCCTTTGCAACGGGGGAATGGCATTCCATTGTCAGAAAGAAAAATGATGATGGTATTTTTCAACCGTCCGCTTTTTTCGAGTACCTCTATCATCTGACCGATATGTCGATCCATGCGTGCCACCTCATCGTAATAGTCCGCCAGATCTCGGCGCGTGGGTTCGTCATTTACCAGCATTGGAGGAACAATAACATCTTCCGCTTTATGGATTTTATCGATGGGATGGTCGTTGTAGCCACGGTGCGGGTCAATAAACCCCGTCCACATAAAAAAAGGACCATCGCCACTCTGTTCAATAAATTTCGAGAAATTAATGGCAAGCGAATCTTCCCAGATATTGGGATTTGTGGAATAGTGTCTGGCTGCCGGATCGTGCCAGTCGAACTGTCTCATCCCATTGTTTCCTAAATGCCCTTTTAAAATCAGACCGGTAAAATAACCAGCTTCTTTCAGGTATGAGGGAAGCAAACGGGTGGTATCGTTGATTCCTGTATGCAAGTCTTCGGTGCCTATGGTATGTGCAAAACAACCCGAAAGCATGCCTGTGCGCGAAGGACTGCACTGAGGAGCTATCCCGTATGCATTTTCAAAACGGACACCAAGGGATGCCAGTTTGTCGATATTGGGGGTTTTAATTGCCTCATTGCCATAACAACCAAGGTCCATACCCAGATCGTCGGCAATTAAAACCAGGATGTTCGGTTTTGTGTTTTCCTGTGCGTTTGTGTTGGCCAGGGGCAGCATTAGCAATGCAGCCAGGCCATTGATGATGGAATAATTCATATTGTGTTTCCCGGATTATAAATAACCTTCTCCAAATAACAAAAATAACCGCCAGACCATAAATTTTCATTGCCAGACCCCTAATTTTTTATTCTAGACCCTTTAAAATATGTGTCAGACCCCTAATTATTACCTCCGGACCCTTAATTATTATGACCAGACCCCGGGTCCGGCGTATTTTTTAAAGGGTCTAGCACTAATTTTTCAGGGTCTGGAATATATTTGATAGGGTCCTGCTATTTTTTATTTAGGTCTTGCGTAGTTTTTAATTGTCTTTGCCTCTTGTTCTTCTTGTATAAGCTCACATATCCCTTATGTTTGTCATTATCCTTATTAAAGACGAACTGCCCTACCCTCCGGACCTCGTCCACTGCTTCTTTCAGATGCCAGAAAGCCTGATTGCGGATTGTCCGCTTCACTATCAGGTTATATTTTGAGTTGGTTACCTGGGCCTGCAAGCTTGACAGAGCATCGCTTTTTTGTTTTGCTTGTTCCAGCATTCCCATATCCATGTGGATTTTCTCCAGCATTGCTGAATTTCTGATTCCCAGCACTCCCAGAGAATAAAGGCTCATACTAATGGCTGCATTTGTTTCACCCTTAACAATACGTTTTACTTTCGCCAATTCACGTGGCTCTGCGTGAAAGGCATGTCTGAAATTATGAATAAGTTCACTTCTGAGGTTTAGCGCCTCAGGCAGTGCAACCCTCCATTCTTTCCGAAAGTTGTTCGGTGTGTTTCGAAACTCGGTCCATTCTGACTGAATTGCAGACAAAACCTCAGCCCGCACGGGGATCTCCTCAACAACACTCCAGTCGAGCCCCGCATGAATAAGCTCTTCCTTATCGTTGCTGCACCATTTATAAAGGTCCAAGGCTTCCTGCACAAACAGACCGACCGGAACGGAGGGCGGATCATCCCTGTAATTTTCGGGAAACTGAATGGATTTGGATTCGGGGGTTTGGGGATCGCTTTCCATGATGTTTCATTCTTAAAATAAAAGTAATGAAAGTGTCAAAAAAAACAAAGTTTTTACTAATTATTATCCTCGACCCGAAAACTCTTTGAAATTTAAAAATTCGTAACTATTCAGGTACCAATTTAGCAATAGTATGAAAGGCGGACAAGACATTCTGGTTATTTTTAATGCAGGTATCGGTAATAGATCGGATAATTGCATAGATTTCAGCTCCGCGTTGGGTTTTAAATTGGCCTGATACCTTTTGTTTGACTTTGATATTTCGGATTGCCCTTTCCGAAGCGTTATTATCGGGAGGCACTTCGGGATGGAATAAAAAAGTGAAGATATAGTCTTTGTACTTGTTCATTCGCTTATGGAAAGAGCAGACCTCTTTCATGTGTTCAGGGATTTGCGTTTGCAACAAAACCATGAGCCTTTGTTCAAGTTGGGTTCTTTGATGTATTGGGTAGTAATATTCAGATGGGGATAAATTCTTTTTCAGCTGCAGGGCATCGCACAACAATTTTTTGAAAAGGTTTGCCCATTTTGATTGGTAGCGTTCTTCAAAGAATTTTAGTTCCCTTAAAAGATGAGCCGTGCATAATTGATGAGTCATTACCTTGGTTTCAAAGTGGCTTTTCCAACAGTCGTGGACTAAAACCGCATCTTTAAAACCATTTTCGAAATTGGCGTTAATCGTATTTGTGCCCCGGTTGCCAGAAAAAGCAATAAATGTGGCAAGCCTGCTTTGCCAGGTCCAGAACCAGGCTTTCTTGCCGTTTACTTTGGCACCGGTTTCATCTGAGCCAATCACCTTGCTGTTTTCAACTTCGTTGGAAATGAGCAGCCAGGCCGGTAACGCTTTTTGTGCAAAACGTTCAAGTATATCGCAAATAGCACCCTGGCTAATGGGCAGATTGCAAACGTCGCTAAAATACTCGCTCATTCTCTTAAAAGGAATAAATTGACGGGTATGCATATAGGCAATGGTTGCTTCCACGTTCGATCCATAACTAACCGGGGCATTTATTCCTGCAGGGAAGGCAGACTCCGTGTGGTGTCCGCAGGTACAAACAGTCCGATATACCCTGTGTTCAGTATATTGGGGCATTATTGGGGGTATATCAACTACTTGGCGGCACTTGGATAATTCTGTGGTTGCATTGGAAAGGTCTTTACCGCAATGATTGCAGAATGCTGGTTTATGTTCGACAATATGATCGGGGTTTTCAACCATTTTAAGGGTGTTTCCTTCATGTCCTTTCTGTCCACCCGGTGATTTACCATCAGAAGAGCGCAGGCTTTTTGTTTTTAAAGGCCTGTTTTCGTCTTTGGAAGGAGGCACAGAACTATTGCGGCTGTTTTTAGGGTGCTTTAACCGCTCTATCTCTTGCATTAATTGTTGTACAAGTGCTTTGAGAAAGACTATTTCAGATTCGAGTTCTGCTACCTTTTTTTTATCTGGTGTCAACTTCCTGCTTTTTATGCAAATGAAGTTAATGATAATGAATTACAGGTGCTTAGAGACCAAAAGTTGTTAATTTGTAACCAACAAGTGTTAGTAAAGTGGCGATAATTCAGGAAATCAGAAAAAAACACGATCCGAATTGTTAATAACTACCCAATTTTATACTATTGCTGAATAGTTACAAAAATTCTATAGTAAGACCGATCAATAAAATAGTTTGTTGAGAACAGCTCGTCAATCTATTGTATAAAATGAGATTGTCAAATTTTACGCTCTTCCCAAGTCTTAGGGTCCCGACTTGTATGGAACAAGCCTTCAACTTTAACTGTTTTGGTTTCTTCATTTACACGATAATGCAACAGATACGGGAATTTTTCAATACACATACAACGGATATCGTCATATTTTACAGCAAAAAGTAAAGCGGAAGTAGATAGTTTGGCTGTTTGTTTCTTAACTCTGATAAAAAACTTTTCACCTAAGCCAGCCTGCTTTTCATTGTACCAATCCACAGCTTGGGTAATATCAGTAAAAAAGTCAGGGTTATATTCTACTCTGAATTTCATTTGCGGGCAGATATTTTTCCTTCAATGTCATCCCAAGAAAGATAGCTGTCAAGGCTATTATCATACTTCTTTATGCGATCCCGCACAATTTGCTTATGTTCCTCCGGAATTGCAATATAATCGACATTTTGTTCATTCCTTAGAACTTCACTGAGCTGCTCTTTTTCGGAAGGCGATAACTGCTTTACAATATCAACAACCTGTTTGAAACTGAGTGGTATATTTATTTGAAAATGCTGTATACTCATTGTCATAATATTTAAATGTAAAACACTTTGAAATTTAAGCTTATTGATACACAAATCCAAAAAAGTATAAACAAAAGTTCCTTCATCTGACACAAGATGCTTTATCTCATCAACTTGTTAAGAAAATGCTCCTTTACTGGATTTTGCAAATTTAACTAATATAAGCTTACAATAATTAACTTCTGTTTAGTTGTGCAAAAGCTCAGCCCACCTTTTATTTAACAGTAACCGCAACTCCTCCCCTTTTATGCCCCTTTTCGACATACCTGTGCGCTTCAACGATCTCTTCCAGATCGTAGATTTTGTCAAGTACTGGCTTTATATATCCGGATTCAACATACTCCCGTATTTTGTCCAGACGTCCGGAATCCAGTTTTAAATCTCCATCGTCAATTGAAACATACTTTCCACTTTGCAATAAAGCCTTTTTACATGCATCTTTTAGTTTGGATGATTTAAATTTTCCTACTGAATCCAACATAAAATCATATTGAACTCCTTCAGGTACTGTGTCCTGTCGGGTATAGTCAATCACATCATCGGCTCCCAGACTTTTTACCATATCCATGTTTGATGTGCTGCAAACGCCTGTAACTTCTGCGCCAAGATGCCTGGCAATCTGTATGGCCAATGTTCCCGATGTTCCGGAGGCTCCGTAAATAAGTACTTTTTGACCTTTCTGTATATCACCCTTTTCCAGATACTGAAATGCCAACAATCCACCATAAGCAGCCATGGTTGCCTCTTCATGATTGATATTGTTGGGTTTTATTGAAATACAGCCTCTCATAGAGTCGGTCTCTTTCAGACACACATATTCTGCATAGGTGCCGAGAACAAATCCAGTTAACCCGTACACCTGATCACCTGGTTTAAATCGTTTAATATTTTTGCCGACCGATTCAATTTCCCCCGAAAATACCAATCCGATAGCCGATTTTCGCGGCCTGAAAATGCCAATCGCTAATCTGAAAGGAATTATTATGGGA
>JAIFNN010000018.1:14284-16647 GCA_020047715.1 Bacteroidota bacterium
GGATAAAAATATCGCTGTTCGTGACAGAAGTTGCATGAATTTTTACACAAACTTCCGAATCATTTGGAAATGGCTTTGGGACTTCTGCCATTTTCAGGACTTCCGGTCCTCCATAGTTTTTACAAATTACAGCTTTCATTTTTTTGAATAATAGTATTATTTCATATTGCTATTCCATACTGATTGCCACATTTCCCTTTTTATGTCCGCTTTCCACAAACCTGTGAGCAGCGGCAATTTGCTCCAGCGTAAAGCTTTTTACAATTAAGGGTTTCAATGCTCCGGATTCAATTAATTCTTTTACTGAATTCAGATCTTCCCGACTTCCTGATGCCAGTGCGCATTTTACTTTTTTACCACCTGCCAAAGAGGTCAACAACATCTGAAGAAGATGCTTTACCTTAAAGCTGGCATAAAAAATTCTTCCCTCAGGTTTAAGTGAAGCCTTGCATGAAGAAAAGGAGCAGCGACCATTGATATCCAGAATTATATCATACCGTTCGCCATTTCCCCTGAAATCTTCCTTTGTGTAATCAATCAGCTTATCGGCCCCAAGCGATTTAACAAATCCTATTCCATCTGTACCACAAACACCTGTTACCTCAGCTGCGTAGTACTTAGCAATCTGAACAGCGGCTGATCCTATTCCTCCGCTGGCACCGTTGATCAAAACCTTATGTCCGGGCTGAATCTTCATCTTTTGCAGCAGGTTAACTGCCATAATCGCTCCATAAACATTGGCTGCAGCCTCCTCATGAGAAATACCGGAGGGTTTTTCAGTGATGCATCCTTTCTCAGGAATACATATATATTCAGCATAAGCTCCCATATTCTGACCGAGGTACCCGAAAACCAGATCACCTTGCGTAAAGGATGTTACGTTCCTGCCTAAAGCGTCAACCTCCCCCGAAAAAACGCTTCCCAGAATATTGATTTTTGGTTTTCTATATCCGAAAGCGAACTTGGCCAGGATCCAGAATAGGAAGAACATATTAAATTCCACTGGGGAAACCGATTTAAAATTTCTGGCAATAATATCTCCATAATTCACTGATGTTGCCCTAACTCTGATCATAACTTCCTGGTCTCCGGGAACAGGTTTTTCCCTTTCTGTGAGATGAAGAATCTCTGGTGGGCCATATTCTGTGTAAACTGCTGCTTTCATTATTTTGAATTTTTAATTGGGGATTCATCCTCAAGGCTGAATGAAAATACTTCCTCCAGAGGTACTTTAAACACCCTTGCAATCCGGAAAGAGAGTTCAAGTGTCGGGAAATACTTCCCGTTTTCGATTGCAACAATAGTCTGCCGGGTTACCCCTACCTTATCGGCCAGATCCTGTTGGGTCATTTCGTTGTTGTTGAAACGGAATTTCCGGATGTTATTGCTGATGTGGCATTTTCCCATCTCAAACTCCTTTCCGATAAAAATAGATCTTTGCAATATCTGAGGCCAGGCTCGAAGCGAATCCTGAGAATACCAGAATCAGCAACATCAGATAAGCCTGCTTTCCAATCGCCATAGCTACCATTGCCAGGATGAACCCAAAAATAAATGTCCAGTGGGATATCCGGATGGATTTCAACTCTATAAGCCTGTCCATTTCATCAGTAATGGATGGGATATCTTCATTGGTGGCAATTTTATTAACGATTGCAAATACAATATGTATGATGATCTGGGCTACAATTGTAACCGGAATAAAGTATAAAAACGCCTTTCCCCAGAAACTCAAATCATGAATTACCTCCGGATTTCCTGAAATATACTTTTGGTACACATATAGCGCATAGAACACAATGATCAGAACTGAGCTGACCATGGAAACAATTATCATTTTCTCTTTTTGACACATAATTACCTCCTGTTTTTATATACTTATGTATAATTAATTCGACACAAAGATAAATATCTTTTACAAATTGTCAAATATTTTATACATAGTTTTATTTGCAATTTTGATTCGGAAGATAACTCTGGGTAGATGAACTTTTTAAGGCCTTAGATAATAGCGAATTGTAAAAGTCAATTATAATGTGCCAGGAATTAAAGACGAGGGAAGTCAACATAGCCTTCGCTAAAGCGCCCATTAGATAAAAAGAGGTTTGGCACTGAACCAGCTTCATTTAAAAAAATAGGCTGACCTAAGGAATAGCAATGTAATGGAATTACTATTTGCTACCGGTAGGGTTTGCAGGTAGCTGAAAGTGGCGATTTGTTCCTCCGTAGCATTGTTAATGTAATCAGTAACTTTTGGATTGTAGTTCATAATCCAAATTTTTAGATACCTGTTCCATCAAGAATTTGAATTTCTTGCCCTTTTGGAGGCTGTATTTGTAACTTATCTTAAATGAAACGGGTCT
>JAIFNN010000060.1 GCA_020047715.1 Bacteroidota bacterium
TCTTGCTGTGACCTTCACCAACAAGGCTGCCGCGGAAATGAAAAACAGGATTATGGAAACCCTTTACAAGTTATCGGTTCATAATGCTTCGTCGCCTTCAAAACCTGTATATCTGGAGCATCTTTCATCCACCTACAAAATTGCTGAGGAGGATGTTTGCCTGCGTTCCGGGCGCATCTTGAATTACATCCTTAACGATTACAGCCGCTTCTCGGTGGGTACAATCGATAAGTTCTTCCAAATGGTGATACGTGCCTTTACACGTGAAATCGGCCTTCAGGCAGGCTATAACCTCGAACTCAATAACAGTCGGGTGCTCAGCGAGGCGGTAGATAATCTTTTGTATTCGATGGACGAGAACCAATTGCTTCGCGAGTGGCTTATCCAGTTTGCCGAAGAGGAGATTATGGACGGCAAAAACGTGAACCTCAAGGCCGACCTGATGAGCCTGGGGAAGGAAATTTTCAAAGAGAATTACAGAAACCTCTCACGTTATTCAAGTCAAAGCGACAAATCCCCCAGTCAGGTGCAGGAGTATCAGAAAATCCTGCTGAAGGAAATACAAATCTTCAGAAACCATTTGCTTCGTATCTCAAAAGATGCCCTTGATATCCTTCGTGAAAACGGACTTGAGCCCTCCGATTTCAGTTATGGGGAATCCGGTGCGCTGAGCTTCTTTTTTAGCATTCAGTCGGGCACAAAAAAGGATTTTGAAAAGTACAGGCCTTTGTCCCGCCCGCTCAAAGCCGTCGATAACCCCGAGGCCTGGTTTTCGAAATCGTCTCCGAGCAAAGATGCCATACTCTCGGCATACAACCAGGGCTTGAATGAGCTTCTCAAAGAGGCAATAGACTACTCGGGGAAAAATTTCGAGCATTTTTGGACCGCAATGGAAATACGCAGGTTTATCTATGCTTACGGCATACTTTCTGACCTCTCGGTAAAGGTGCGTGAAATCACCACTGAGAAAAACCTGTTCCTGCTTTCGGATTCTTCCGAGTTCCTCAACGAGATAATCGCAGACAATGAGGCCCCGTTTGTATATGAGAAGGCCGGGAATTTCTTCAGCAACTTTATGCTCGATGAGTTTCAGGACACTTCGGTTTTTCAGTGGAGCAACTTCAAACCACTGGTACTTAACGGTCTGGCTTCCAATCACGATAGTCTCGTAGTTGGGGATGTGAAACAGTCGATTTACCGCTGGCGGAATTCCGACTGGAAGATTCTTGCCAGCCAGGTGGAGAAGAATTTTCCCCAGTTTTACAAGGAATACCCTTTGCGCGAAAACTATCGGAGTTCGGAGAACATCATCCGATTCAACAACGCTGTTTTTTCTTCTGCTCCTCATCTGCTCAGGGAAAAATTTCTCGGTGCTACTTCCGAATCAAATCATAGCGAGGCATTCGCCACACTTGCCGACATGATTACAACTGCTTATTCCGAATCTGCTCAGCTTATCCCCAAAAAATCACTGAACAGCGGGGGGTATGTGAGGTTTTCGTTTCTAGAAAAGAGCAGCAATAAAGACGAATACCTCGAAAAAATTGCCCGGGAGCTTCCCGGCATCATCATCGATCTTCAAAAGCGCGGATACCATGCCGGCGACATCGCCCTGCTCGTCAGGAAAGGGGAGGAGGGGAAGCAGCTTGCCAACCTGTTGCTGGAATACAAAAACCGAAACGCTGCCGACCTCACGGGCTTTAATTTTAACGTGATCTCCAACGATTCCCTTTTTATAGCAACCAATCCGGCTGTACAGCTTCTTGTGGCAGTAATGAAACGGATGCGCAACCCTTCCGACCGCCTGAACGAGGCTTTTATAAAACACGAGTTTCTCCGCTATCTTAGCGAGGGTGTAGATATTCCCACCGACATCGATCTTGTTTTCTCAGGGGAAACCGAAGATCATTCCCCTAGCTTTTCAGCGATATTCGGCAAGCTGAATGCCCAGCATGAGAGACTGCGCCATCTGTCGCTCTTTGAGCTGGTTGAAAGTCTTTGCTCGATTTTCGAACTTAACCAGGGCAAACAAGACATTCCCTACATCCAGGCTTTTCAGGATATCGTGCTTGGGTTTATGAAAAAAGAAGCGTCCGACCTAAATGCATTTTTGGAGAACTGGGAAGAACTGGGCAGCAAAGAAACCCTCAATATCTCCGAGCAGCAGGACGCCATCCGTATTTTCACTATTCACAAGGCAAAAGGACTTGAATTCCCGGTCGTAATTCTACCGTTTTGCAATTGGGATCTTGAACCATCGGCCGCCCTTAACAACTTTCTCTGGTGCAAAACCGATGAGGCGCCCTTTAACCTCCTTCCCTTTGTGCCGGTAAACTACGGTTCCGGTTTGGCGCACACTGTTTTTTCAGGCGACTACTTTATGGAGATGTTGCACTCTTTTGTTGATAGTCTTAATCTCGCTTATGTAGCTTTTACGCGAGCAATCGATGAATTGTATGTTTTTGCTTCTCCTGAGGGAAAAATAAAAGATATCGGCGATTTGCTGCACTCAGCTCTTGAAGCTACCATGGGTAAAGCGCAGGACTTCCCAACAGTAATGACTGAAAACATGCATCATGTTCCCAAAGTTCTTTTCGAGTATGGCACTCCCAAACCCAAATCTGGCAGGGATTTTTCGGGGGAGGCACTCGCTGAGGTATTTTGTGACTATCCAGTGGCCGGGTTTCCTAAAAAAGTTAGGCTCAGATATCGGAGCGAGGAGTTTTTCGCCTTGGATACACCCGAAACCGGCGACATCGATTACGGAATCATTATGCATGGCATTCTATCAAATGTTTTATACCCCGGTGACCTTGAGAAAGCTGTTAAAGTTGCTTATCTGGAAGGGAAAATCGATGCATCGAAGCAAAAAGAACTTTCTCTTTTGCTTGGCACCAAACTCGCCAACTCTCCTGTTGAAAACCTTTTTAGTCCCGGATGGAAGGTTTTCTCCGAAAGGGAAATTCTTACCGGGGGAGGTCAGGAATACCGTCCCGACAGGGTTATTGTGAAGGGAAACGATGCCGTGGTGGTGGATTACAAGTTCGGATCCCACGAAAATCCTGCCTATTCTGCCCAGCTTAAGAAATATATGAACCTCTTGCATGAGATTGGCTACGCGAACGTTAAAGGCTATATCTGGTATCTCATGCTCGATAAATGTGAGGAGGTTAGGAATGATGCCTGAATATCCCTGGGGACACGATCGGAGGTTTAACTCCTACACGGAATATTTTAAAAGGAGTTTCGGGGGAAGGGTACAGAAACTGGCCATTGATGCAGGCTTTACCTGTCCGAACCGCGACAGTACAGTTGGAACCGGAGGTTGTACTTATTGCGACAACAACGCTTTCAACCCCTCATATTGCAATCCCGAAAAGAATATTGCTCTGCAGATCCGCGAGGGAATCGAATTTCACAGCAAAAGGTATCGGAGAGCCGGGAAATTCCTTGCATATTTTCAGGCATATTCAAACACCTATGCTCCTGTTTCGGCCCTTCGCAAGTTGTACGGGGAGGCTCTTGAGTTCCCCGACGTTATCGGCCTGGTGATCGGCACACGGCCCGACTGTGTGAATGAGGAAATACTCGATTATCTTGGAGAGTTAAGCCGGAAAGTTTATGTAATTGTGGAATTCGGGATTGAATCCTGTTATGATAAAACCCTGCTGAGGATTAACCGTGGACACGATTTTGCAAAGACGGTGTGGGCCCTCGAAGAGTCGAAGAAAAGGAATATCCGTACCGGAGGACACATGATTATCGGCTTGCCCGGCGAATCACGGCAGGAAATATTGGAGCAGGCCGTCACCCTTTCCGCTCTTCCCCTGAACACTATAAAATTCCACCAGCTGCAGATCATTAAAGGTACAGCCATGGCAAAAGAATTTGAGTTCAGTCCCGGGAGCTTCGAATTGCCGGATATTGACCAATACCTTCAGCTTATGATGGAAATTGTGGAGCAACTCAATCCCGCATTCGTTATCGAAAGGATAGCAGGGGAGGTACCTCCGCGATTCAGCGCCAATCCAACATGGTCGCTTCGCTACGACAGGGTTCTGAGTCGCTTCGAAGAACTCCTTGAAAAAAACGACACTTGGCAGGGCAAACTTTATCATCCCACGAAATGAACAATACAAAACCCTTTCTTAAAACCCTGGCGGAGACTCTGCTCAAGGATTATGGCGGTAATATGGCCGAAGTATGCATGGTGTTCCCCAACCGTCGGGCAGGACTGTTTTTCAAGAAATACCTTGCTGCTGCTGCCGGTAAAACGATGTGGAGTCCCCGGATCTTTACGATAAATGAATTCGTGCAGCAGCTTTCCGAGTTGCAGCCTGCCGATCCGGTAGATTTGGTTTTTGAAGTTTATGAGGCTTACCGCCATTCTGCCGAAATGCCCGAAAGTCTCGACGAGTTCTGGCAATGGGGCGAAATGATGATCTCCGACTTCGACGATATCGACAAATACCTGGTGGACGCCTCTTCCATTTACCAGAATATCCGCGATCTGAAGGAAATCGACAGCCACTTCGACCTCACCGAGGAGCAAAAGGAAACCATCCGGAAATTCTGGGGCTTTTTTATGAGCAAGGAGCTTTCGGTACAAAAAGAATCATTTCTGAAAATATGGAACATACTGTACAAAGTTTACCTGCGCCTGAATAAGAATTTAAAGGAAAAGGGCCTTGCCTATGAAGGGATGATTTACCGGGAAGTTGCCAATAATATTAAAGCTGGGATCTTTCCTGAAATCCCCTGGGAAAAAACAATTATTTGCGGGTTTAACGCGCTTAACAAAGCCGAAAGGGAGCTGTTCCGTTATCTGAGAAACTCCGGGAAAGCCAGGTTTTTCTGGGATTACGACAGCTATTATGTGAACGATGGGGTGAGGGAAGCGGGTAGGTTTATGAGACTCAATCTGGAAGAGTTTCCGCCTGACATCGTGCTCGAAAGTTTTGACAACATCCATGCCCGTGAAGTCAATATTTATGAACTCCCCTCTGATATTACCCAGGCCAAATATTTAAACACCTTGTTGCAGCAGGAGAACGGCAGCGACCTGGTGAATTTCAACCATACCGCCCTGATTCTCGGCAATGAGGATCTTCTGATACCTGTTCTTACTTCGATGCCAGGGAATGTTGAGGATATCAACATCACCATGGGTTACCCCATGAGCAGCACTCCTGTTTTCAGCTTTGTGGACCAGCTGCTGCGGATGCAGAAAAACAGTTCCTCCCACCGGGGAAAACGAAAGGACAAGTTTTATTTCAGGGATGTGCTTTCCATTCTCAATCACCAGTACCTTAAGCTTGCCTATGAAGAGAAAGTACTGGAGCTGATTGGCGAAATACACGCCAGAAACTACATGTACCTCGATATTTCCTTTTTCAAGGGGAGTGAGATCCTCTCGCGGATTTTCAGGAAAGTGGAGGGAACCGGCGCACTGATCGACTATATACGGACTGTTCTGCTTGAAATCGCGGGTATGATTGGTCGTGAGGGGCAAGACCTTCACAATAAACTTGAAAAGGAGTATATCTTTCACCTGCTAACCCGACTGAATAAGCTGAAGGGGATTTTTGAGGAAAATGAACAGTTGGTAAACATCGACACTTTTTCTCGTGTATTCAGAAAGATCCTTAGAAACCTGAGGATCCCTTTCGAGGGTGAGCCCTTGGCCGGACTTCAGATTATGGGCATACTGGAATCAAGATTGCTCGATTTCACCAATCTGGTATTCCTTTCCATGAACGATGGCATCATGCCCCGTTCCCAGCAGTCGTTCAGCTACATTCCACATAACCTCCGCTTTGCCTATGGTATGCCTACGCGTGAGGACCAGGATGCTATTTATGCGTACTATTTCTACCGTCTGATGCAGCGGTCGAAGAAAGTTTCGCTTTTCTTCAACAGCAAATCCGATGGGCTAAACTCTGGGGAGAAAAGCCGTTATATCTATCAGATTCTCTACGACCCGCGTTTTGTAACAAAGTTCAGGAGTATTGGCTTCAACATCAGCGGTCGGGATGCAGTGCCCATCAGCATTATGAAAACCCCGGCGATTTACAAAATACTCGGGAAGTATTCTGGTGAAACAAAAAAATACCTCTCGCCTTCGGCACTGAATTCGTATATAAACTGCCGGTTACAGTTCTATTTCAACCATGTGGCCGGACTCCGCGAGCTGGATACGATCAGTGAGGATATAGAGGCCGATACTTTTGGAAACCTTCTCCATGAAGCTATGTATGCCAATTACAAGAGCTTTGAAGGAGGATGGATCAAGCCTGAAGATTTTGAGAAATTGCTTGATCCGGATCATATCAGGGAAACCCTCGATAATGCCTTCCGAAAAGAATATTACAAATCAGGGGATGCTGATATGGAGGTTAATCCCGAAGGAAGGAATATCATTGTGTATGAAGTGCTGAAGCGCTATTTGACACGAATCCTTCAAATCGACAGGGATTACGCTCCCTTCGAAATTATAAGTCTGGAAAAAGAGTATGTTTTTTCTGTTGTTACCGGGGGAGGCGACTCCCGCTTTGAAATTCGAATGGGAGGGAAAATTGACAGGGTAGACAGGAAAAACGGGGTGGTTCGGATTATCGATTATAAAACCGGACAAGCTGATACAAAATTCAAGAGCATAGAGGCTCTATTTGACCGTGGATTGGAAAAACGGAACAAACCTGCTTTGCAAACCCTTTTGTATAGCTGGCTGTATGGTAAGCAAAGCCAGGAGACGGTAATAAGTCCAGGATTGTATATTACAAGGCATTTGTTCCAACAGGATTTCTCTCCGATGGTGCAAATGGACAATGATCAATTTAATATCCTGGAGAATGCAGGACCATTTGAAGAAAGCCTTCAAGCCGTCCTCGCGGAACTCATGGATAAGGAAATTCCATTTGACCAAACCGAAAAATTGAAAAACTGCAATTATTGCCCTTATGCCGATATATGCCATCGAAAAATCGATAAGCGGAACTGAAGTTAGCCGGGAAGTACTGTTTTTTTCTGATTGCAACGGCACATTTTTTTTGATTTTGAGAAATTTTCAGTTTATTTGTTTAACATTGCCTATAAAGATATAATAGCATAAGCAGCTCAATAATAAAGGATTAAATTTTTCTTTAGCGCGAAAAACCTTTTTGTTGAATTCAGGCCTAAATCAATACAATGAAAATTAGTAAACCGACCTACGAGGAGTTGGAAGTTGAGCTATCCGAATTAAAGAAGGAAATCGTGACTTTAAAATCGTCCAATGGCAATGAACAACTTAAGGAAGCCCTTGCTCTGAGTGAGGAGAAATATCGTTTTTTAAGCGAAAACATTCAGGACATTAGTTATACTCTTTCTCCTGAAGGTATCTTTACTTTTGTTTCCCCTTCCTGGCCATTGCTTCTCGGCCATTCGGCCTCAGAGGTATATGGACGTTCATTCGTCCCGCTTATTCATAGTGAAGATATTGCACGTTGCCAAAAAGCAGTGCAGACTTGCTTTGAAACAGGGCATAGACAAACTGGCTTGGAGTATAGGATAAGGCATTCTGACGGAACCTGGAAATGGCACGTATCAAATATGAACCCTGTAAAGGATGAATCGGGAAAGGTCATCGGCATTAACGGCACAGCCAGGGATATTAACGACCGCAAGAAAGTTGAAGAAGAGTTGCAAGCTAAAACGCTTGAGCTTGACAGGTATTTTACCTCAGCTCTTGATCTTTTGTGCATAGCCGACAATCGGGGGAACTTCATACGGGTTAACAAGGAATGGGAGAAAACCCTCGGCTTCAGTGTTAGCGAATTGGAAAAGAAATCTTTTCTTGAATTTGTGCATCCTGATGATATGCAGGCTACCTTGGATGCAATGGCAACTTTGGGAAAAGATGAAGAAGTGTTGAATTTTACCAACCGATACCGAAGTATCGATGGCAGCTATCGATTTATTGAGTGGCGGGCGCGACCAGTCGGCAACTTGACTTATGCGGTTGCCAGAGACTTAACCCGAAGGATGAAAGCAGAAGAAGTTGTGCGCGTTAGCGAAGCACGGTTAAAGCGGGCAGAACTAGCCTCAGACACAGGTAACTGGGAATTGCACCTCGATTCGCGCCAATTTGTAGGTTCGGATGGTGCAAAAAAACTGTATGGCCTGAATCAGGATGAATTTGGGTACGATGTCTTGCGGGAAATTCCTTTGCCCGAATATCGGCCTTTGCTCGATGCAGCCCTTGAAAACCTTGTAAAGAATGGCGAACCCTACAAACTTGATTTTAAAATCAGGAAGCACGATACAGGCGAAATACGCGACATTCATTCATCGGCAATTTTCGATAAAGAAAACCGTATTGTGTTTGGCATCATACAGGATATCACCGAGAGCAAGCGGGTTCAAAACGCTGTTAAGGAAAGTGAGGGGAAGTTAAGAACTATTATTGAAACATTGCCTGATGGAATTTCTATTACCTCCCTGGATGGAAAAGTTCAATATGTTTCCAGTCAAGTCCTGAACATGTGGGGCTATGAATCTTCGGACGAGATTGTTGGAAGAAACTTGCTCGAATTTACCCATCCCGACTACCGTGAAAAGGCCAAATATTTTATACAGGAAATGCTGAACGGTAATTTTTCTGGAACGGCAGAATACCAGCTAGTTAGAAAAGATGGTAGCTACTTTTACGGGGAGGCAAACGCCAATATCCTGCGAAACCCCGACAACGATCCCATCGGTATTGTTTTCATAATCAGAGATATTACCGAAAGAAAGATAATTGAGCAGGCGCTTCATGAGAGCGAAAAGACCCAACGAAACCTGCTGGTTAACCTTCATGCCGGTGTAGTGGTTCATGCTGCAGACACGAAAATAATTTTCGCAAATGATCAGGCATCCAGGGTATTGGGTTTGTCGATTGACCAATTGACAGGTAAAACAGCCACCGATCCAAACTGGCACTTTACCCATGAAGATCAGACTCCGCTCAATACCTGGGAATATCCCATTGCCCGGGTTCTTGAAACACGATTACCTATTCAGGATTTGGTGCATGGCATTTTTCGCCCGGCTAAACAAGATGTTGTATGGGTATTGATAAATGCCTTTCCTGAGTTTTTGCCCGATGGGACACTGCACCAGGTTGTCGTTACATTTATTGATATTACCGACCGTAAAAATGCAGAAGCCGCCCTTCGAGAAAGTGAAGTTCGTTTTGATCTGGCCCTTTCAGGAACAGGCTCGGGCCTTTGGGATTGGGATATGGTAAATGATACTGTTTTTTACTCCCCAATATGGAAATCCATGCTCGGATACGAGGATCATGAAGTCGAAAATTCATTCTCTGGCTGGCAAAAACTCTGGCATCCCGATGATGCAGCACTAATCGAGGCTGCTATTAATGATCACTTAAATGGCAAAACCTCCAAGTACGAAGTAAAACACCGTTTACGCAATAAATCGGGCGAGTGGCGTTGGATAATGACCCGTGGAAACATTATTAAAGATTCCAATGGCAAGCCTATCAGGTGGGTAGGAACCAATATCGATCTTACCCATAATCTGAAAATAGAGGAAGAGCTCCGGAAGTCGGAACAGAAATACCGCCTTCTTTTTGAAAATATGACTGTTGGATTTGCTTTGCACGAGATGATATACGACGAGAACGGAAAGCCTGTTGACTACAGGTATATCGAGGTCAACCCGGCTTTTGAGAAGTTGACCGGAGCAAAGGCTGCCGATTTGATCGGACATACGGTAAAAGAGATAATGCCCAATACCGAGCCTCACTGGATAGAAACGTTTGGGAATGTTGCCCGAACGGGTGAGTCGATCTCATATCAAAACTATGCCCAGGAAATTGGCAGGTATTTCGATACTTGGGCGTTTTCGCCTGCAAAGGACCAGTTTGCCGTTGTTTTTTCCGATATTACAGAGAGGATGCGACATGAGAGTGAAATAGCAGCCTTCAACGAGGAACTTGCTGCCACTAACGAGGAGCTTACTGCCACAACAGATGCGCTCCGTGAAAACAACCTCTCTCTTGAACTGGCAAAAGAGCGGGCTGAAGAGAGCGACCGTCTCAAATCGGCTTTTCTTGCAAACATGAGTCATGAAATTCGTACGCCTATGAATGGAATACTCGGTTTTGCCGACCTTCTGAAAGAGGCAAAACTAACTGGAGAGGAAAAGCAAAAATACATCGGTATAATCGAGAAGAGCGGGAACCGTATGTTGAACATAATTAATGACCTTATCGATATTTCAAAGGTTGAATCGGGCCAAATGGAACTTTCGTTTTCACGAACAAATATCAATGAGCAGCTCGACTTTCTCTATAATTTCTTTCAAACGGAGGCGAAAAACAAAGGCCTCCAATTATCGCTCTATTGCCCTCTTCCGGGAAGCCAAACCCTAATAAAAACGGATAAGGAAAAAGTATACGCTATTCTTACAAACCTGATTAAAAATGCTATCAAATTCACAAAGAAAGGCAGTATTGAGTTTGGTTATCAATTAATTGGCGATATGCTTGAGTTCTATGTTAAAGATACCGGCATAGGAATCCACCCCGATAAGCAGAATTCCGTTTTTGACCGTTTCGCTCAAGCCGATTCTAGCATATCTAGCGGTTATGAGGGGGCTGGACTTGGCTTGTCTATCGCTAAGGCATACGTTGAGATGTTGGGAGGGGAAATTTGGATGGAATCAAAGCCTGGAGAAGGTTCCCACTTCTTTTTCACAATTCCATATAATTCCAAGATTAATTTTGAACCGCCTGCAAGCGAGCCTGTTACTGCAATATTTAAAGAAGAAACGGCTAATCTGTCAATTTTAATTGCCGAAGACGATGAGGAATCATTGATGTTTCTTACCATTCTTTTGGAAAATCTGAGTTTTAGGATACTCTCGGCAAGAAACGGCAAGGAAGCAGTGGATTTTTGCTTGCAAAATGAAGATGTAAGCCTTGTTCTGATGGATATCAAAATGCCGGTTATGGACGGACAGGCAGCGGCAAAGCTTATTAAAGAATTCCGACCCGGTCTGCCAATCATTGCGCAATCGGCATATGCCTTGCAATCGGAAAAAGAATTGTATAACATGACCTTTGATGACTATATCACGAAACCCGTAAAATCTGCCGAGCTTTTGGAGAAAATTGCCAGGCACACAAATATGAAGTAATTCAAACGAAGTTACATCTAAGGTTTATTGCAGGTAATATGGGGGAAATAGTAAATATTCCCTTGGAAGTACCTCTTTGTTATACAAATTGATAAATTTGTGATTGCATTTACTATTAAGAGATGTTTTCAGAGCATAGCACACACCGCGTAGAAATAAAAAATCTGAAGTTTGTCACCGATGAGGGTATACGGTTTCCTAAAACAGCTATACTTACAATAGTTGTGCCGGGACATTCCAATCCGATTGTTGAACTCCTCGGCCACGTTGAGTTTGACGACATTTGTAGACTTATCGATGAGGGCCTTCCCATTAACCTGAACAACTGTTATATTAATAAGTTTTCGCTAAGTGATTTTCGGAAAACACGAAAACTCGATCCAAAACAATCCGTTTCCATTCATGGATTCTCTGCAAAAAATGCTTTCTTCGATTCTCTTGTTCCTCTTGATTTTTCCTATGCTGCTTTTATTGGGAAGGATTTTAGTATCGAGCATTCATGGATTTTTAAAGGAAGATTCAATTTCAACTATTCCTCCTTTAAAAAAATTGATATTAATTTTAGCAACATACATTTTAAAGATGGGAATTTTGATTTTGCGAATGTAAAAGTCGAAGACTCTGAAATTAGTTTTAAGAATTCAATATTCGGAACCGGTAAAAAAGACTTTCAATATACGGATTTTGGAACCGGTAAAAAAACCTTTACCAATCTTGAGTTCAACAATGGAGACGTTTCGTTTGTAAATACAATGTTCAACGATGGGGATGTCTCTTTCAAAGTGGCCCGATGGGGGGCTGGCAAGGTTGATTTTCACTTTGCGAAATTCGGTACAGGAGACAAAACATTTGAGCAGGCAGAATTTGGCAATGGGGCTATTAATTTTCGAACCGTAGAATTTGGGCGGGGTAAGGCTAACTTTAACCGCTCTGTATTTGGTAACGGTGATGTATCCTTTGAAGGTTCTGAACTTCTTGAGGGGAAACTCAGCTTTAAAAAGGCTGCTTTTGGCAAGGGGGCTTTTTCTTTCGAACAGGCAGAATTTCAAAACGCTGATGTTACATTCGAGCGAAGTGATTTTAGCTCGGGTACCGTAAGCTTCTACAATTCCAAATTCAAATCACTTTCGCTTAATTCCTGCCATCTCGATCATTATACCGATATACGACTCTCTTATTGCAAATACCTGGATTTATCCAATACCATCGTCAGGGATATCATTGATCTGAAGCCTTACGAATTTATTGAGGAGATCGACACCATTAATTTCGCGGGAATGAGGCTGATCGGTAGAATTTATATCGATTGGGAGCAGAATAAAGTATTGCGGCTAATTGAAAGTCAGATTGGTGTTAATCACCGACTGAGATCGGAACAGTACAGAACGCTTAAGGAAAATTTCAGAGTTACTGGACAGTATACCGATGAGGATTTGGCATATGTTGAGTTTAAAAGACATGAAGCTAAAGCCGATCTCAAAGATTCTCTTTCAGCTCGGCCAATCAGCGCAGTGTGGATGTATCCTTTTTATGGTTTCAAACTGCTAATTTTCGATAAGGCCGGATTGTATGCTACTAATCCAATAAGAGTAATGCTGGCGATGGTTGTTGCTTATGTGTTTTATAGTGTTACTTATATTTTTGCTGAGTTGTTTACAAGTGCCTCAATTCTTGAAACCGTTGTTCATAACGAAGCCGCCACAATGATTGGGAAGGCCTTCTATTTTAGTTTTGTAACCTATCTTACTATTGGTTATGGCGATTTTGTTCCTATGGGTTTCATACGAATACTCGCTGGCCTGGAGGCTTTTACAGGTTTGTTTCTAATGTCGTACTTTACTGTTGCCTTTGTGAGGAAAATCCTCAGATAACTGTTCATTCTCCCTCATGTTCCAATAGCCCGGGTCGCAGGCTCCGAGTTCTTTCAAGAGAATTTTTTATTTTCCATTCATCTATTTTTTTTTCGTTCCCGGAAATTAAAATGTCAGGCACCTTCCATCCCTTGTATTCCGCCGGACGGGTGTACACGTGGGGGGCAAGCAGTCCATCCTGAAAAGAATCTGTAAGGGCGGAGGTCTCATCCGACATGGCTCCGGGAATCAATCTGACAATACAATCGGTAATTACAGCCGCTGCCAGTTCGCCACCGGTCAATACGTAATCGCCAATGGAGATCTCCATGGTAATAAGATGATCTCTTACCCGTTGGTCAACACCCTTGTAATGCCCGCAAAGAATAATGATGTTTTCGAGAGTCGACAGTCGGTTGGCTGTTTGTTGATTCAACAGCTGCCCGTCTGGCGAGGTGTAAATGACCTCATCGTAATTCCGCTGTGATTTCAAAAATGATATCGCTTTGTCGATAGGCTCGATTCTCATTACCATTCCCGCGTCACCGCTAAAAGCATAGTCGTCAACCCGCTTGTGCTTGTCTTCCGAAAAATCCCTCAAATTGTGGAGATGTATCTCGGCCAGCCCCTTGGCCTTCGCCCTTTTCAAAATCGAGTGATTCATGGGACTCTCAATCAACTCGGGCAGAACCGTAATGATATCAATTCGGAGCATTCTTTTTTTTCTGCAAAAGTACTAACAAATGCTTTCTGATCGGTATTTTATTTCATTTTCGCCATAACAAGCCATAATGACATTAAAAACAGTTGTTAATATGTCATAATGACGGTGTTTGGACTTGTTTCACACCGCTTTGAAATGAGAAATTCCCTTGGTATCGAATTTGAATTGCTCTTTCTCAAATTACAAATAAATTCATAACATCATTAAATCATTAAAGCTATGACACTATTAAAAGTTTATAACAAAAACGGCAACTGTTTGCAACATGATGCAGGTGGTTATGGAATATCCCACTTTTTAAAACAATTTCCGCAAGAAAAATTTCACGGTCCTGAATTTCGACAATATTCTCCCCGTGTGAATATCAGTGAGGAGGAGGTAACTTTCCTGATAGAGCTTGAGGTGCCGGGCATCGACAAGAACCTCATAAAAATGAATCTCGTAAAAGATTTGCTGACGATTTCCCATGAGGGTGAAGAATTGAAACACGGCCAAGAATATAC
>JAIFNN010000005.1 GCA_020047715.1 Bacteroidota bacterium
AGGAGTGTATTTCGCTGAGGAAAACTACGACTATTCCACGTCCGAAAAATATATCCGGGAAAACGATCTCTCCATTGTTCTCGAAAAAGCCGATCTGAGTCTTGAACCGGATCATCTATATGAAAACAACCCCTGCAGCCCCGTCTTTGAAAAGCTTTTCAATGAAAGCTCAGGAATAATCTTCTTCGGCGGACCGGATATTCCTCCTTCCATATATGGAGAAAAAACCAGCACTCTGACCGATATTTATGATCCTTACCGTCACTACTTTGAAGCATCTTTTCTTTTTCATCTTTTAGGGGGATTTCAGGATGAAAAGTTCGTGCCCCTACTCGAAGAGAATCCGGAATATATGGTTGTCGGGTTTTGTCTCGGTATGCAGACCATGAACGTGGCAACCGGAGGAACCCTCATTCAGGATATTCCTCTGGAAGTATACAAGAAACAGTATGTTGAGGATATTCTCAGCCAGCCGTCAACAAGCCTCCACCGTAACTATTCGAATAACATCCCCGACACCGCCAGCCTATTCTGGGGAAACATCCATCCTATTAAAATATTGGATAAGAGCTGGATTGTGAAACATGGACTTGCAAAAGCAGACCAACTGCCGGGGGTAGTAAGTTCCCACCACCAGGCAGCAGAAAAAACAGGTTTGAATCTGAAGGTAGCTGCCTCCTCAACCGACGGCAAAATAATTGAAGCCCTGGAGCATGTAAAATACCCGAATGTAATTGGCTTTCAGTTTCATCCTGAGGTCCCGGATATTTATCACTTTGATAACAGCTACAAGTCAAGTTCTTCAGGAACACCCTTTTCGCTGCGCACAGCAATTGAAAAAGCAAACGGCTATGAATTCCACCTCGCAATTTGGAAAAAATTCGCAGAGATTCTGGAAAAGTAATTCACCCGTGTTATTGCGACAACCCGCTGGCTGAGCCTGCCGAAGCCAGACCGTCGAAGCCAGCATGCCCAAACAGAATCGACCGAAGCCAAGCTTACTCCTCAGACAAATACACTTTATAATCCCAGGCTTTAAGAGCTATCGGCTCATCGGAGGTAAGGTTAAGTAATTCTCCTGTGAAAGCATCGGTATAGAGTCCGCTGTTATTTTCGTTTTCCGGGATAAAATCGATAGGCTCCGCAGAGAAATTGAGGATTACATACAATTTGTTCCTGTCTGTTTCCCTTGTGAAGGCAAATATTCGCGAATCGTCATTCCCGTGGACGCGTGTCATTTTTCCTCCGGAAGAACCCGCAAAAAGGGCTTGATTGTCGGACTTAAGCTTGTTCAGGGTAGTATAAAATTCACGCATGTCACACTCGATCCAATCGATTGTGTCGCGATCGAAAAAGCGCAAGCGTTTATTCATGCAGACTTCCTGCCCGTTATAGATCAGGGGCATACCCGGAATGGTATAGGTGAAAACAGCAAAAGCTTTTACCGCATCACCGAGTCTTTCATATTCAGTTCCGTTCCATGAATTCTCGTCATGATTGGAGGTGAACTCCATAAGAATGGAATTGGGAGGATATGTAGAATCGACATAGGTAAAATGCATATCAATGTTTTTAACATCCATCTGCCCCTTGGCTACCATGTTCATGATATGGTGCAGTTTCCAGTCGTAGGTAGCGTCGAAAGCTTCCTTATTAAGAATGGGTTGGTCGGATTCTGCAAGCATAAAAACTTCCTTCACCTCATACAAAGCCGGGCGGACCGTATTCCAGAAGCTAACAGGAATCATGTGGGCAACATCGAAACGGAATCCATCGATATCGGTTTCCGTGAGCCAAAACTTCAATGCATCAATCATATATTGTCGTAGCCCGGGTTGATCATAATCGAACTGAATAACATCAGTCCAATCGAAAGGGCTTTTGAAGTTACCTGTGGAATCTTTCATGTAATACTCAGGATGTTCTGTTGCCAATGGGTTATCCCAGGCAGAATGATTGGGAACCCAATCAATAATAACCCTGATTTCATTATCATGTGCTTTTGCAACCAGTGATTTAAAATCCTCCATGGTTCCAAACTCCGGATTAACGGCATAATAATCCTTTACCGAATAGTAGCTACCCAAAGGTCCTTTCCTGTTCTTTTCGCCAATAGGGTTCACCGGCATGAGCCAGATAATATCCACGCCCATTTCCTTTAAGCTCTCCAGATGCTCCGAGAAAGCATTAAAAGTACCTTCCGGGGTAAATTGGCGGATATTTACCTCGTACAAAGAGGCATCCAGAATCCATTCCGGGTGATTAACTCCTTTTTCTTCTTCAACGGGAATTGTGCATGCGCTCATACCTATGCTTATTGCGATCCATAATAAAACGGGGAAGAACCGGGTTTCGTGACGTAAAGAAAATCTTTTCATTTGGTGAGGGTTTTTTAAAGGGGTTGCCAACAAACTTTTTTTGTTGGAACAGTCGATATTATTAGGCAAACAATTATTTCAGAAATTCAAGTGCAAAAATCAGATTATTTGCAAACAGCGGCAAAACCTACTCTACTTCAATAAAACTGATGGGCAGTCCCAGGATTGATGCATAATACTCCCCTCTTTCAAGGATATCGTCATCGCCTTCCTCATAATACCAGTTTATCGACAGTTTATGTCCGGAGGCCACAAGATCCTTCAACGATTTAAGCATCTGCAGCACGACTTTCGATGTACCGCTGTTAAGGTATTCAAAAGCAAGGTCAATCCTGGTGGATCCGGTGTTGGAACCAACATAACTCTCCATCCAACTCGACACACCCTGAAAAAACAATTCGGCGTCTTCAGGTATCGATCGCCCTTCAATTTTGATTATCCCTTTGGGATCGAGCGAAATGGATGGCGTTTTACGAGTGCCTTCTATGTAGATTGCTTCTATCAAATAGAATAAATAATGGACTTCTAAAGTAGGTAGTTTTTATCAGCCCGCAAAATATTTGATTCGAATTTTGAAAATTTCAACATTCACAAAAAACGATGTGGTAGTTGCGGATTAGCAATTCAGCCAGAATTTTGGTCTTTATTCTGCTTTATCACCATCCAGGTGCCATGAACATGTTTTAATAACATGCGATTAATCTTTTGCACGTTGTTTAATTGGCTACATTGCGTTTTTCATTTCACTCCTACGAGTTAAGCAACTTTAACATTTTCGGGTCTCACTTTCTCAACATGCTGAATTTCATTATGAATACAACATTTCGAAAGGCTTTCCTATCAATAATCATTTTAATAGGCGGTTTGGTTATTACCCTAATCGCTACGCGGAATACTCAACAAAATGCTTTGGCTCGTGCAAATCACGAATTCAATCTGGTCTGCAATGAGATACAAATAACAATCAAAACCAGGCTTCATGCGCATGCCCAGTTATTACAAACGGGTTCCTCGCTATTTGCAGTCTCGGACACCGTAACACGAAAAGAATGGGAAATATTTAACGGTCGGGCAAAGGTTAAAGAGGATTTACCGGGCATTCAGGGAGTTGGTTATTCATACATTATTCCTAAAGATCAGTTAAAACAGCATATTGAGAACATCCGCCGGGAGGGCTTTCCAAATTACACTGTTAAGCCCTTGGGCAACAGAGATATTTACACATCCATTATTTATCTTGAGCCCCTTTCGGGCCTCAACCTTCGTGCATTCGGTTATGATATGTTTTCAGAGCCTGTTCGAAGAAAGGCAATGGAGCTTGCCCGCGATTCAGACATGGCAATCCTTTCGGGAAAGGTAACCTTGGTGCAGGAAACAGATGAGGATGTGCAGGCCGGGACATTAATGTATGTCCCTGTATATCAAAACGGATTGCCTGTCAACACGGTTGATCAACGGCGCAAAGCAATACGGGGATGGGTTTACAGTCCGTACCGCATGAACGATTTGCTGAAGGGAATTTCAGGTCGATGGAACAAAAATGAGAGGGAACAGATTCATCTACAGATATATGCAAATGATTCAATATCGGAAAGCGGCTTGCTTTTTGACAGCAGGACAGGCACTCCGGCTGGTTACCACGGCCCTCAACCCCTAAAAAATTCACTCTCCATTGATTTTAACGGCACAAAATGGTTGTTGATTTTCACCCAGACCAGGGAACAGTATTCATTTGCCCGAAGCGATGAAGCAATAGTTCTGTTTACCGGCATTGCATTAAGCATTTTATTGTTTTTTCTTTCAATTTCGATTTTGAACACAACTTACCATGCGCAGCGTATTGCAGCTGAATTAACAGCCGAACTAAAAGAAACTGAAGAGCGATGGAAGTTTGCTGTCGAAGGAGCCAATGATGGCTTATGGGACTGGAACCTGGAAACCAATGCAGTTTACTTTTCCAAACAATGGAAGCGCATGTTAGGCTATGAGGAGAATGAAATCTCAAATCGGCTTGATGAGTGGAGCAAAAGAGTACACCCCGAAGATATTCAAAAATGCAAAGAGGATGTTCAGGATCATATAAATGGAAAAACATCTTGCTATTATAGCCTTCATCGGGTTTTATGCAAAAACGGTTCTTATGTTTGGATCTTGGCCCGTGGCAAAATTATTTCACATGACAAATTCAACAAACCCTTGCGGATGATAGGAACGCATACCGATCTTACAGAGCGTAAAGAAATCGAAAATCAACTGATCCAGGCCAATATTGATAAGAATCTCCTGATATCGATCCTTGCACACGATTTAAAGAGTCCTTTTAACTCCATACTTGGCTTTTTGGAACTCCTTATAGAGAATATCAACAATTACAGCAAAGAAAAAATTGAGAAACAGCTTACTTTAGTTCTTGGATCCGTGAAAAGCACCTTTATTTTATTGGAGGATTTGCTAAGCTGGGCAAGAGCACACTCCGATAAGCTCCCGTTTGAGCCTCAGTTCCTCAGTTTCTCAGCTCTGGCAGAAGAAATGAGAGAATCTTTAACGCCAAATTCAAGAGGTAAAAACATTACAATCAGTTATAATTCCCAAGAGGAAATCCTCCTGTATGCAGATAAGAATATGATAAGTACGATTCTTCGTAATCTCGTTGCCAACGCAATAAAATTCACAAATACAGGGGGGCGAATTGAAATATTGGCTGAAAAAGCCGAATTGTCTGTAATCATTACAGTAAAAGACAATGGCGTAGGCATTGAACAAAATATTGCATCCGGCTTATTTGATATCTACCGCTTTAATTCCACCATCGGAACAGCTGATGAAAAAGGATCTGGTTTTGGGTTATTGCTTTGCAAGGATTTGGTTGAAAAACATGGAGGTGAAATCTGGGTTGAGAGCGAAGTGGGCAGAGGAAGCAGTTTTAAATTTTCCCTGCCGGAATTTTCAGGGGAAACCAGCAAAACCAATGCGATTAGGTAAATATTAACAGTACTTATTTGCTGAAAACACAGTTCAAAAGCACAATGGTTTTTCATCCCGCTAAAAATCCCAACCTGTCGTAACAACAGTTCTTGAATTTTTTACCACTTCCACAGGGGCAGGGATCGTTGCGTTCTATTTTCTTTTGGGGAACCGTTACAACTCCGGCCTTTTGGTCGTCTGCTTTTTTTGTCCACTTCATCACATTTGCAGGGGCCCGTTTTTTCGAAAGTTCGTCTCCCATGAACTGCATATAGGGATGCACATGGCTAAAAAACATTTTATAGGCTTTGCAGAGGTAATTCAAGCCATATTCGCCGTCGGGAGCATAGTCAAACCGATGCTTCGGGCACTCGCCATGACAGGCAAAGCGGTAATCGCATTCAACACAATATCGGGGGAGTTTTTCAAGCTTGTCCGAACCAAATTTGTATTGCTCCGGACTTTGCATCATACCCACAAGTGATTTTTCAAGGATGTTTCCAAGCTTAAATTCGGGATACACAAAATGGTCGCAGGAATAAATATCCCCATTATGTTCCAGCACTACAGCATTGCCACATGTCTCGCTGAAGACGCACAGGCCGGGAGCTTCATTCACCCAGTTAGCCAGAGAAACATCAAACACCTGAACGTAATACCGGCCCACATCCTTTCGAACCCATTCATCAAAAATTGTTGTCAGAAACCGGCCAAAATCCTCGGGCAAAACAGACCATTCGGTAACCCGCACATCGGATTGAACACCCGGTGGCACTAAGCGCACACCGTCTTTTGGCTCAGCAAGAGTTTCCCTCTCAACAATAGGGATAAACTGGATAAACCCGCTGCCGATTTCTTTCAGGAAACGATATACTTCAAGGGGATATTGGGAATTGTGCCGATGAACCACAGAAAGTGTATTGAACTCAACCTTATGCTTGCGAAGCAGATCGATACCCTTCATCACATCCGAAAAAGAAGGCTGGCCGTTTTTATAGACACGGTAACGGTTGTGAATAAATTCCGGTCCGTCGATGGAAATACCGATAAGAAAATTATTTTCCTTAAAAAACCGGCACCATTCGTCGTCCAGGCGTGTTCCATTGGTTTGAAAGGAGTTCTCAATCTTCTTTTTCCCTGCGTGTTTTTGCTGCAGGTCAATCACTTTTCTGAAAAAATCGATTCCCAGCAGGCTGGGTTCCCCGCCCTGCCAGACAAAACTAACCGAAGGAACCTGCTGAGCTTCAATATAGTCTTTGATAAACTTCTCCAATAAAGGCTCTCTAATCCGGTAGTCGGAAGTTGAAGAATATAATTTCTGTTTCTCAAGATAATAGCAATAGGTACAGTTCAGGTTGCAGATTGAACCTATGGGTTTTGCCATTACAGAGAATGCTATGGGTTTATTTAGATAGAGATCCATGCGGGCAAATCTAATTGGACTAAAAAATGAGTTGACAAAATAAGGATATTAAATCAATTGAAGTGAATTCTTTAACTTTTTGATGGTGTTTTGTAAAGTGCAAACACAATTTAAAAACAAATCTTTGGCTAATAAGAATCATTTCAACTTTTTTGCAATTTCGATATCATTGCTGACTTCTTCTGTTAATTTTACCCAATCAACATACCCGACCCGGTTAGTCCATAAAGGATTATTATACTGTTTCATAGCTGAAGTTGTGTAAAGCTTCCAATATTCCAGCGCAGCGGTTAGCTCTATAATAGCCTTGTCATGGTTAGACTTTTCTTTTACCTCACGGTACAAGGCCAAATGGGTCGCACCGCAAATTTTATGTGCATAGTATTTTCCCAGATATGCCATTGATTGAATATCATTTATCGTGAGCATCAGCTCTTTATTGCCCTTTGTTTCGATGGTTTTTACCAATAACAGTGCGCTATCGGCATGACCATGAAGAATTTCGGAAACCTTAATCGGGCTGATCAGGCCGGATGGTTTTTTTTCCCGGCAGGAGTTAACATAATCGGGTATTGATTGGTAGCCTGTTTCCTTATGAGGAGGCAGGGAAATAAAGCGGTTAACATCGTGAAATCCTGATTCTGTCTGAGCCGGCTCCGGCCTGCTTCTGCAACCCTCAATATACCATTTGTAGTCAACATCGCCCCAATGAAAACCTGTTGTAACGGGATATATCATAGAAGCTTCCTGCCATGCCCCAAATAATACTCCCGCATCGGTTTCCTCGAACCGAGCCTGAATTATCACGGTAAATCGCTCGTTTGAGATTTCAGGGTCATAACCCAGCCTCCCCCACAGCAACCAACTATACCAGTGTTTGGAAATTTCAAGCTGTCGGGGGATTTCCGGGTCCAGACTCAGGAATTCACGCCCCCAAACATATTGATCAGATCCGTAGTAGTAGCCTTTTGAAACCTCATAAGGAATGTTTTTTATGAATTCGCGAACAAAATCGGGCGCTCCCCAACGGAAATAGTAATTATCATCGTTGCGCAACGTCCAGAGAGTCTTGTGTCCGTCGAGTTCACCGACAAACTTCCTGTGAAAGGACTGTTTCGTTGAACTTAAGACATGGGCCTGTGCATATTTGAAACTATATACGAAATCGATATTGCCATTTTCCGATAACTTGCCGAACTTCTTTGCTATATATTCTGTACCGGCTTCGTGCTGCCGATGAACAAAAGTGATTTCCCGATCTGGATCAATCTTTGAAACATCAATTAAGCCCTGGCCATAGGTATCGAAAATCCAATCCTCCTTTGCCTCAAACCCTTCTTTGCCTTTGCCCATATTTTCACCGGTTGTCACCCCTATTCCTGCCAGATCGGGGTAGGTGAGGAACAGTTGTTTTACGCATTTGCGATAATAATCTTTGGTTGTTTCGTTGTCCATATCATCGGTTATGCCATATTTGCCATCAATGCCGTAGGTGTAAATATTCCAGGTCATGATATAAAAAACGATGTTTCGCTCTTTTGCGTATGACATTACTTTTCTCCAAAATGCGATTTTTTCGTCGATTGATATTTCCAGAAGAGTCTCAGTGTTTTGAACAATTTCCGGAGCGTCATAGCCGGTAGCCCTTGTGCTGTAATATTCATCAAACTTTGTAACTGAGCGCTTAACATCATTTAGCGCAATCTCCGGGTATTCAGGTACTTTTATCAAGGATGGAAAAGGGTGTAAACTCCAAAGCGAAATGAGATTATAGCGATTTAGGGCGAGTTTGTCAATCATTTCTTCCCAAAAATCGTAATTCCACATTTCCGCAATATTCTGTTGACCAGCATCGCTCATATCGGTATAGCTGGGAGTGCGGACATCCAGAGGTATATTGAATTTGACACCTCTGATTTCCATGTGTGGATTCTGATTTGTTGGCTTTACCCCATCCATTCCAAACAATTTGATCTGCTCGGCTAATTCGAGTAAACCGTACATCAAACCTGCCTCATCGGCTCCAACCAACCGGATTTTTTCATCATCACCCTTAGAAATGATGAAGCCTTCAGGCCTTAGTTGAAATTCGTTATTGACAAACTCTTCATTTACCTTGTCAGTTTTGATTTCGGTCGATGCCTGACAAATGATTATATCAGCGTCTTCGCGACTTGCAAGCTCGGCTGAAAATCCACGCTTGATTAAAACATTTTCCAGCTCTTTCACAGCAAAAATCACTTTCTGGCTATTGCTTCCATAATATACTCCGATTGTTTCTTTGTATAAAACAAATCTGTCCAGAAAATGTCCGTTTGACCGGGCCGAAACTTGAACCGTGTAAGTTCCCGGCTTATCAAATCTCGCGTAAATCAGATGGGCATCATTATCACTTGTGCGGGTTGACCATGTCCATTCAGTAGTTCCGCTGCTGTAGATTTTAAACCAGCCATCGGCCCCTGCCCCATTTGGACAGTCATCTAAGCAAATCCCTTTGGGATGAACGATATGGCCATCTTTATTGCCATAAAAGTCAGAAGCATCAGGAATTCTGAGCCAACTGTCATTGTGTTCCGTATTTGATTCACCATACCCAACCTTACTATGCCAGGAAAATCGATAGTTCCCAGGAATTTCAATTTTTATTTTAAATTCCAGCAACTGATTTCCAGGTGCTTTAAAAAAGTTGTTTCCGTTCCAGCTCAGGTATTGTATTTTCTGCCCGCTGACAAATGTATCAGCCATTGTCCAACCATTTAAATAAGGAGCTGATTCCATTTCAATTACAATCTCGGAATTCTCCCCAGTAAAACAAACCTGCGCGTCAGCGATTCTATAAAAAAAGAGGAATGCTATTACCAGATAAACAGGCCCTGCAGAAAACAGTTTTTTACTCATGCTCATTTTTTATTTGACTTAATTGCTTTTCACAAACAGGGTAATTTTCAGTGAGCTAACAATGAAGGTTGTCCGGTTACATTACCCAGGGATTCAAGAAAATGGTCTGTCTGAGCTATTGTTTCCTTAAAAAACCTGTTCTCGTTTTTGCTGTCCTCCCGATAGTTAAAGAATCCGTGTTTCTGATCCTTGTATAAAAACAAATCACAGCGGCCGCCGGATTTTTCCATTTTTCGCTTATACAGCCTAGCCGTTTTCACAGGAATAAGATCATCCTTAGTTCCCAGGAAAACAATAGTTGGCGGGGTGTTATTCTGACTATTGTGCAGGGGAGAAATTTCAGGATATCGCTCCCCGATCCGATCGTAACCATAGCCTGTTGGGCCGTTGTCAAAAACAGGGTTAAAGAGAACCAGTGCATTGGGTTTCGCATTAATTTTCAGGTCGTCCCTGGAATCGTTGAGTCCGGGCACAGTTGCTGTTGCCGCTGCCAGGTGTCCACCGGCTGAACCTCCGGACGCCACTATTTTTGAAGTGTCAATTCGCAAAAATTCCGAATTCTGACGCAGGTATCTGATTACCGATTTCGCATCGGACACTGCCTCAAACGGGGTGGTATGGTGTCGGTTTCTTACCCGATAATCGGCTAATACAGCGATCATCCCGCGGGATGAAAAATATTCTGCATGAGGTTTGAACTGTTTGATATCACCCGAATTCCATCCCCCGCCAAAGAAAAAAACGATAACCGGATAGGTCTCTTTTTCATTGAATCGTTCAGGATTTTTAATGAAAATCTTTAATGATACCGTGTCGATCTGCTTATACACGTACTCCATAAACCCGGGTACTGTAAGGGACTCGACACCTTCCTTAATTCCCGAGATTTTTCTAAGGAGTCCGAAAAAGTCTTTTTTCCGATGGGAATTGATACCCCAGTCGACAGGTATACTTTGATAGCCTTCCGAAAAAGACGAATCCATTTCGGCCAGTGTTTCCCCTCTCTTCCTGAAATCAAAAAAGCCCCAGGATGCTCCTGCTCTGAATGCGTTAAGCATATTATTTACCGGTTTATCGAAATCAAAATGGTCATCTTCGTTGAAAAGAACGGGCATGGAATGATAGCCATCAACTTTACGGGTTTCCTCAACCATTTTAGTAATGTCCTCAGGGTTGGAAACTCCATTTCCATGTAGCAACAGAAAGTCAGAGACCTTAACCACATTGGGATGAGGGATGTGCCCGCCGCCATAACTGGTGCCTACGTAAAGGCTGTAACCCGAAACAGGATGTTGTTTGCTTTTTGCCAGTTCTATCAACTCATGCACCCGTTCCGGTTTCAGAATTTCGTGGTCGTATGATTTAATGTTACATTCGTTATTAATCTCGATGATTACATTTCGGAATCCTTTTGAGAACAGCCAGTCAACGGTATTTATCAAAGCATTTTTAACTGCCTCTTCATTTTCGAGATGTTCATCCTGTCCAAAATAAAATACACCCAGAATTACAGCCATACCCAGCTCATCAGCTCTGGTTACAATTCGTTCCAACCGCTCAAAATAAGCCTCCATAGGTTGGCCATCCTTGTGAAAACCGGGATTAATCCAGCCTTTATTTCCATAGCCGGTAGGGCTTCCGCCCTGGATATTAAGGGTGAATGCCAGCAATCCGTTTTTCCTCCATTCGGGCATTGCGGCAATAAACTCGCTGGTATTCCGGTTTGCATCCCATTCATGTGTATCCGGGTATTTCCACAGAGATTGGGTTTCAGGATTCAGATCATCGAAAATTCCCTGGACCATTCTTGAATTAGGAAGAAGCCCTTCGATCGAAATCCCGTCAATGCTCCTTCCATTTAGGGTTATTTCATTATTAATATAAAAATCATCACCCTTGATTGTAACAATCGTTTTAGCTTGTGAAGCCAGTTGAAAGCAGGAAAAAAAAGTAAAGAGAAAGGTCAGAATTGCTGGTTTTACGGATATAATTTTCATAGTTCTTATGCCTAACTTTTAAATAAATTTATTGATTTTCGCGCGTGATAATGAACTAAAAAACCGGCAACATTTTTTGATCTCCAAATCATTTACCTGAACTGTTTTCAAATGGTTTGGAGGTTTTTGCTATCTCAATATCATTTATGACTTCAGTTGTGAGGTTAGCCCACGAGAATTTTACCAGGGGTCTTACGTTGCAACTGCTCACATATCTCGGATTCAAATGTGTCAACGATATCTCATCCATGTATTTGCTGGTAATGTCCGCCACTTTTACCCAGTAATAAAGGGCTTTTTCGAGGTACACAATGCTTTCCTGCTGTTTTTTGGCATTGCCCGAAACCCGGTACTGCTGCAAGGACGTTCCACCTTTCAGCTTTTCGCTGAAATACAATCCAAGATAAGCCCATGTCCTGATGTCATCAATTTCGTGAACCAGAGTCGGATTTTCCGTCGAGATTTCCTGAAGAATATCAAGTGCTTTATTGCTGTTTTTTTCAAGTTCAGCGGCCAGTTCCAGTGGTGTTATTTTATGCAGGCCATAATAATTTCCCGAAACAAAATCGCTTATTGAAACCAGGTTTGAATCAAGTGTTGTTGTTTCTATAATCTCGTTTACTGAAATGAATGGTGAAATACAATCGTAACTATTCATTTTTCCGGCTGGGGCATTCCCGATAAATCCCTCGGAATACAAGGTAAAATCCCACGATGAAGAGTAAAACGATGCCAGTTTCAAGGGCATTTTATCAGCAAGTTTATGGGCTTCAACCAGCTTATTTCCAAAGGCGATTCCATATTTCCGGTTAAATGAATTGGCAAAAACCTCATCCTTTATTGTGGAATTGTACATTAGTTTTCCCCATACCTCATAAAACAGCCATTGTTTTTCGAATGCATATTCCCAGGTTAAATGCTTTCCTGGTTTTGTAATATATTCTATCCCGGGGATGTAGGTTTCAGATCCAATCAGATAACCGCCTACGAATTCCTGAGAGTTTCGCTTGATGACTTCCCTGATAAAATCGGGTTCACCCCAGCGCAGGACAAAGAAATCTTCGTTTCGCATGGTGTAAACCATTTTATAATTTTTAGGCGCTGGCTCCCAAAGTTCCTTTGATTTCGATCCGCCATGAATATACATCAGGTCGGGAGTTGCATGTGAATGCGACCAATTAAACTTAACATCCATTAAAACATTCCCCAGCTTGTCTGCATTAAGCTCAACAGCCTTTCGGGTCAGTGCAGGAGCCGGGTGGGTATGTGCCCTGATGATAAAATCCACTTTCCTGTTTGCATTGTGAATAACTTCGAAATAGGTGTCAACAATCCAATCCTGCCAAACCTGTTCGTCAACTCCTTCCATGCGTTCGTTCTGACTGGCACCAATTCCGGTAAGATCGGGGTATTCCTCAATTAATTGGGCTAAACTCTCGCGGGTATACTGCTGAATGATTGGCGAATAATCGCCCTTACCAATATATTTCTTTCCTTCATACGTATCAAGGCAATAATCAGCCAGACCGTATTTTTTTGCAAATTCATCGGAAACCATGATGTTCCAATTGAAAATATAGGTCTTGATTCCTCTATCGGCAGCCATTTTAAAAAGGCGGGTCCAGAAGTCGTGCCATTGTTTTAATTCGGTATCGTTATATGGACAGGCCTCCGGGAAATTTTTCGCCCTGATCATGAACGAAAAAGGGTGCAGATTCCAAAGGGTTAATGCATTAAACTGGTTCTCAGCCATCATGTTTAAAAAGGCTTCCCAGTATTTTAAATCACGAATGGTCTTCTCGTGAATTTGCAAACTGGCATCGGTTCGGTACGAATCCCATGGTAAATTGAATTTGATCCCCCTAAACCCCAAGGCCGGAGTTACGGTTTTTTCCTCGACTGAATGAAGTGTTTTGCCCATTTGTATTTGTGCGGCAAAATCCATTATTCCATACATTGCTCCGGTCTGGTCTGAGGCAACTATACCTATTTTATTGCCGGGCAATTTCTTTATTGAAAAGCCTTCCGGTTTGATGGCGGAAAATTCTTCAATTAAATTAATCCTCTTGCACAATTCAATTGTTGCAGCAACAATTACATCAGCCTTTCCAGGATCTTTCTCAAAGATGAAGAGTCCGTTCTCATTTAATTTATTAAAACCAAAAGATTGCTGAGGGCTTTCTGCCTGAAAATAAATTTTCCTCTTGTTATTATCTACTTGACTATCATTTGCATTCAGGATAAAACACGGCAGTAAAAGAAAATCCCAGAATAAGATCAAAGTGGACAGTTTGTTTTTCATTTGAGCAAGGTTAATGAGAAATCTGAAATTCATTCCCTTCATATCAAATTCCTCCTTTTGGTTTCATTCCCTGGCTGACTGCCTGCTCAACGAGGGTTTTTCTGGCCTTATTCGTAGCTTCTTCAGCCGACCGGTCGTTCATGATCAGCCCCGGAGGCACATTTTCCAGCGATTTCCGGAATTCCTGAATCTTAGCAGACATTTCTGCTATTTTTGCATATTCGGTTTTTGAGAGATCGTTTTTTTCACCGATATCCTCCTTAAGGTTGAAAAGCAAAGTATCAT